>NZ_JBQKHC010000017.1:0-45504 GCF_052118485.1 Collinsella sp. LCP21S3_C7
ACGAGGAGGCGCCAGGTTAAACTGAAGGGACTGACCCCGGAGGAGTTCCGGAGACAGTCCCTTGCGGCGTAGTTCTTATTTAAGCCGTCCAAGTTTTGGGGTGCAGTTCAATTTGGGACGGGGCTTTTTTGACTGCTTTTGGGAGCGATATGGGCGGCGCAAGGCCGCGCGGACAAAAGCAGTCAAAAAAGCCCCGTCCCAAATTAGCTGCTCTGCGGGTGGGCTATACTAGCTGCGAATGAAAGGAAGTTAGCCATGTATGACAAAGGACCCGTACCCGGCCGCAACGACGCTTGCTGGTGCGGCAGCGGCAAAAAATACAAGAAATGTCACAGCGCCTTTGATGAGCGCCTCGAGCGCCTGTGGGAAGAGGGCTGGAACGTCCTGCCCCGCACGCTCTATAAGACGCCTGCCGATATCGAGGGCATCAAGCGCTCGGCCGCCATCAACGTGGGCGTGCTCGATTATGTGGGTGAGCATATCACCGCGGGCATGACCACCAACCAGATCGACCAGATGATCTACGACTACACCGTCGAGCATGGTGGAACGCCGGCCGACCTCAACTACGAGGGCTACCCCAAGAGCGTGTGTACCTCGATCAATGACGTAGTCTGCCACGGTATCCCCTGCGATGCGGATGTGCTGCACGAGGGCGACATCATCAACGTGGACTGCTCAACGATCTTAGACGGCTATTTTAGCGACTCGAGCCGCATGTTCTGCATCGGCAAGGTCTCGGCCGAGCGCCAGCGCTTGGTCGACGTCACCCGCGCCAGCGTGGAGGCGGGTCTGGCAGCCGTCAAGCCATGGCTGCCGCTCTCCGTGATGGCCGAGGCCGTACAAAAGACGGTCGAGGACGCCGGCTTTAGCGTGGTGCGCGAGTACGGTGGCCACGGCATTGGTAAGGAGTTCCACGAGGACCCGTTTGTGGGCTTTACCACCGAGGCGCCCGACGTGGACACTATCATGGTTCCGGGCATGGTCTTTACTATCGAGCCCATGGTCAACGCCGGAGCACCCGACATTAAGATTAGCAAGGGCGATGGGTGGTGCGTGCGCACCAAGGACGGCAGCGACTCGGCCCAGTGCGAGGTACAGCTCGTGGTGACCGAGGACGGCTACGAGCTGCTGAGCTGGTAGCCGTAGATGCGCCGGATGCTGACGGGCACGCTCGTCTTACATCCGGCGTTTTATTTGAACGTTTTGCCAGATAAAACCTGCCAAAATAAACCTGTCCCTTTTTGGCAGGTTGAGCGGAGAGGAATGCTTGTGAACATCCTGGTTTTGCTGCCCGTCAACGACCGCCATCGTGCAATTCTTGAGTCGAGCGCTCCGGGCGAGGATTTTATCTACACGAGCGCCGGCGACATCACGCGCGAACAGGTCGCCGATGCCGACGTGATCCTGGGCAACATCGACCCTGACATGCTCACGGCATGCGACCATCTCCAGCTGTTGCAATTGCAGACCGCCGGCTATGACGACTACCTTGCCGCCGGCACCGTGCCGGCTAAAGCCAAGCTGTCTTGCTCGATCGGCGCCTACGGTCAGGCCGTGAGCGAGCACATGTTTGCCATGGTCCTTTCCATGATGAAGCGCCTGCCCGGCTATCACGACTTGCAGCGCGAGCATCGCTGGGAGGATTTGGGGCCGGTCACCTCGCTCAAAAACGCCAACGTGCTGGTGCTGGGCGCAGGCGATATCGGCGGCCACTTTGCCACGCTCTGCCGCAGCATGGGTGCGCACGTCCGCGGCATCAAGCGCCATCCGCTCGTCTACCCCATTGTGTTTGAGGACATGGACGGCATGGATGCCCTGTCTGAGCGCCTGGCAGAGGCCGACATCGTCGCATCCTTTATGCCCAGCACGCCCGAGACCCGCGGCCTGGCGAACGCCGAGTTCTTCGCCGCGATGAAACCGGGCGCGTTCTTTGCCAACGGCGGCCGCGGCGATCTTGTGGTCGCCGACGACCTGGTTGCCGCTCTGGAATCGGGACATCTCGCCGGCGCCGCGGTCGACGTCACCGATCCCGAGCCGCTGCCCGCCACAAGCCCGCTGTGGGATGCACCCAACATGCTCATCACGCCGCATGTCTCGGGCTGGTTCCACCTGGCCGCCACGCTCAATAACGTGGTCGACATTGCCGCGGAGAATCTGCGTCACCTGCTGGCCGGCGAAACTTTACGTTGTTGGATTGAGCATTAGATTGTTCCGGCGTTTTACCAAACGCCGGAACCCCTCGACGCTGCGAGCCCGCCGTTCGGCCAATCTGCCGTTCAATTTCAAAGGCGCGACCAGAAGGTCAGCGCCTTTTCATTTCACGGCACCTTGGCTCAAACGGCGGGCTCTCGCTGACTTTTGCTCTACCTGCGGCGGTTCCGCTGGCGTCGGCTTCATCTGCAAGCCTTAGCAGCTCCGTCTTACCGTTGACATTGCGGCATTTGCCCAGATAAAACCTGCCAAAATAAACCCGTCCTTATTTGGCAGGTTTAAAGCTCCACACTTTCGGCGCCGTTGATGTTTAGGTCGCGCTCGTAGAAAGCCGTGAGGGCACGAATCGCGTACATCACGTCGCGCACGCCACCGGTCTCGTAGCTCGAGTGCATGGCCAGCTGCGGCAGGCCCACGTCCACGGCGTGCATGCTCGCCTGCATATTGGACAGATTGCCGAGCGTGGAGCCACCCGCCATATCGCTCTTGTTGGCAAAGGCTTGCGTGGGCACGTCTGCGTCATCGCAGATGGCCTGGAACACTGCGCGGCTAAAGGCATCGGTGCAGTAGTGCTGGTTGGCGGCTTCCTTGATGACGATACCGCCGTTGAGCACGACCTGGTTGTGGGCATCGCACTTCTCGGCGTGGTTGGGATGCACGGCGTGCGCGTTGTCGCAGCTCACGAGCATCGAGGCGGCAAGCGCACGGTGGTACGACTCGTCATCAAAGCCCAGCGACCCGTTAATGCGACGCAACGCATCGGCCAAGAACGTCGACATGGCGCCCTGCTTGGTCTCGGAGCCAACCTCCTCGTTGTCGAAGCAGCAAAAGACCGAGATGTCATGCGCATTCTCGGCGCCCAAAAATGCCTGCAGCGAGGTGTAGGCGCAGGCTAGGTCGTCGAGCTTGGGCGTCGAGATAAACTCGTCGGCCCAGCCCCAAATGCGCGCGTCCTGACGATTGACCAGGAACAGATCGCGGCCCAAAATCTGCTCGGGCTCGATGTCCAGTTCGTCGGCGATCAGAGCATCAAAGTCGCCCTGCTTAAGCTCGCCGGCGCTGATGAGCGGGCACAGGTCGACAGCGCGGTTGGGCGCAAAGCCCTCATTGACGCCACGGTTCATATGGATAGCAAGGCTCGGAATGATAGCGACCTCGCGCTCGGTGGCAAGCAGGCGGCTCTCAATACGGTCGCCCTCGCGTACCAACACGCGGCCCGCGAGCGCCAGCGGGCGATCGAACCAGGTGTAGTCGATCATACCGCCGTAGGCCTCGGTGTTCAGGCGCAGCGTCTCGCCCGCGCCGTCAAGCTCGGGCACGGCCTTGACCTTAAACGTCGGAGAATCGCTGTGCGACGCCGTGAGCTGAAAATGATAGTCACCGGCAACGCCGTCCTCGCCCCACGTCGCGGCCAGGTCCTCGCCCACCTTAAAGGCGATAACGCTCGAGGTGTTGCGCTGCGTGTAATAACGCCCGCTCGGCTCGATGTCCCACGCCGCATTCTCGGGCAGGTAGGTAAAGCCCGCTTCGTCGAGCTCGGCCATAATGGTCGCCGCCGTATGGAACATGCTGGGGCACGCCTCGATAAAGTCGATAAGGTCGTTGGCGGCCTCGATATCGTCGGCCGTCACATGCGCGCGTTCGGGCGTTTCCTGATCCGTCATGCTCTCCCCTTTCGCTGGGTTGATGGTCCCCTCCAGCATACCCCGCCACGCCAGCGCCGCACTCTTCATTCCATGTTTAATCCCGTGCCACTCACCAGGTTGAGCCATCATGCCCGCGCTCCTTTTGCGATAATTACGCTAACAGGACGAGAGGAGCCGTCATGAAGCCACGTAACATTGCCATCGTCTGCGGTGTCGCGGGAGTCGCCGTCGGCCTTGCCGCTGCCACCGGTATCGTTTACCGCAAGCAAATCAAGTCCGCCGCGTCGCTCAAACGCTTGACCGGCTACGCGGATGGCTATGACCTGTACGCAATCGATATCGCCTACGACTACGATCTTGATCGCATCATCGCCGCTGGCGTGCGCGACGACCAGGCCTACATCGATGCCGTGGTGGCGCAGGTGCTGCCCGGTGTGCCGGCACATGTCCAGGCTCCCCAGTTTGCCTGCAGCGCTTTTGTCGCCGTAGATGCCGAAGGCCGCGTGCGCACCGGTCGCAATTACGACTTTAAGGACGACACCTCGGCGCTGCTGGTGCGCAATCACCCACGCGGCGGCTATGCCTCCATCGGGTTTGCCGCCCTTAACAACCTGGGCGATAACACTCCGCTTGACTCCGTCGCCGGACGCGCCGCCGCACTCATGGGTCCGTTTGCCCAGCTCGACGGTGTTAACGAATGCGGCGTTTCCGTTGCCGTACTCACCCTTGATTCCAAGCCCTGTGACCAGGACACGCAACGCCCTGTCATCAATACCTCGCTCGCCATCCGTCTGGTGCTCGACCGTGCCGCCACCACGCAAGAAGCTGTCGACCTGCTTTCCGCCTACGACATGCACGCCATGGCAGGACGCGATTATCACTTCTTTATCAACGACGCCACCGGTGACGCGCGCGTAGTAGAGTGGGATCCGCACGATCCGGACCGCGCTTTCAAAGCGACTCCTGTACGCCAGGTTACGAACTTCTACCCCTGCTATGGCGACGAAGTGCTGCCCAACCAAAAGAACGGCGAGCTGGGCCATGGTAAAGAGCGCGCCGTCGCAATTGCCGATGTCCTTGACGCCCATGTCGGTGCCCAGGACGAAACGATTGCCTGGGAAGCCCTGCGCGCCGCAGCGCAAGAGCCCAAACAGGGAGACATCACCAGCAATACGCAATGGTCGGTCGTCTTTGACAATACCGAACCCGCCGCCGCTATTACGCTGCGCCGCCACTGGGGCGACGTCGACGCCTTCGCACTGTAAGGAGCCAGGCCCGTCGACCTTACGCTCGCCTGACGTTGTTTACATTTCTATACGCTTGAGCTAACACGTTTTACCCCCGTATCAACAGTGTGCGGGGGTAAACTTATGCGCATGTTATAACTTGCCCGGAAGGATTCATCATGCTTAGGATCGGTCTTCTTACCAGTGGCGGCGACTGTCAGGCGCTCAACGCCACCATGCGCGGCATCGTCAAAACGCTTATGACCAATAGCGAAGAACCTATCGAGATCTATGGTTTTGAGGACGGCTACCAGGGCCTTATCTACAGCAGGTTCCGCGTCATGACGCCCGCCGATTTTAGCGGCATCCTCACCCGCGGCGGCACCATTTTGGGCACGAGCCGCACGCCGTTCAAGCGCCTGGACATTCCCGAGGCCGACGGTGTCGAGAAGGTGCCCGCGATGGTCCACACCTATCACAAGCTGCAACTCGACTGCCTGTTTATGCTGGGCGGCAACGGCTCCACCAAGACCGCCAACCGCCTGCGCGAAGAGGGCCTCAACGTTATCGCTCTGCCCAAGACCATCGATAACGACACCTGGGGCACCGAAATGACGTTTGGCTTTACGAGCGCCATCGACGTCGCCACCAAGTGCATCGACGACATCCACACCACCGCCTCGAGTCACGGCCGCGTGTTCGTTATCGAGATCATGGGCCACAAGGTTGGCTGGATCCCGCTGTACGCCGGCGTCGCGGGCGGAGCGGACGTCATCCTGATTCCCGAGATTCCCTACGACATGGGTAACGTCATCAAGACCATCGAGCATCGCATGGAGACCGGCAGCCGCTTTACGATCGTGGCCGTCGCCGAGGGCGCTATCTCCAAGGAGGACGCGGCGCTGCCCAAGAAGGAGTACAAGAAGAAGCTCGCCGAGCGCACGAGTCCGTCGATTGTCTACGACATTGCCAAGGAAATCGAGGCCAAGACCGGTCGCGAGACCCGCGTCGCCATCCCCGGCCACACGCAGCGCGGCGGTCAGCCCGACGCCCAGGACCGCATCTTTGCGACCCAGTGCGGCGTTGAGGCGGCACTGGGCTGCCTACGCGGCGAGTTTGGCTACATGATTGCCCTGCGTGACGGCAAGATGTGCCACATGCCGCTCGAGGAGGTCGCCGGCAAGCTCAAGTTTGTCGATCCCCAGAGCGACCTGGTACGCGAGGCCAAGGCGCTGGGCATCAGCTTCGGCGACGAATAGCCTCGGCCGAAATCCATCCCATCGGGCCCTCCGACCCCGCCCGACGTATTTCGATTTGGCTCCTCCCTTGACTCCGTCAAAGGTCGCCAATCGAAATCGTCGGTCGGGGTCGGAGGGCCCTGCGTTTACATGCTCGCCGAGGCTATTCGTCTTCTTGCTGCGGGTGCCTAGGGCAGGAGGCGCCGTGCATTTTTGGGAGTTTTCAGCAGCCGAGGGTGCCTGCATACTGAATTTTGGGCGAAAGGCAGGCGCCATGGGCCGCATCTTGTAAAAACGAGCGGCTCTTGAGGCGTTGGGAGCTCAGAATCAGGGCTTTCAGCGCAGTTTTGTGTGCCCGCTCCCATACTCGTGGACTCCGGAATGCTGAATTCTCCGGAATTTGCACGCCGCCCCTGGGGGTACCTGCGGGTAAAAAGCAACCGCCCCGCAAAAATATGCATTCTGCGGGGCGGTTTATGCAATAAAGCAACTGCGGCACGTCACAGCTCGCTACAACTTGAATCCAAGAACAGGTTACTCGGCGCTCTTGAGGGCACCGACCATGTCAATCTTGTTGAGGGTTCGGTTGGTGGCGAGGTTGACAATAATCGTAAAGCCAAACGAAAGCACCACAGCGAGCACGAAACTCAGCGGCTCGACCTCAACATCAAAGTACAGCGACGGCATCTGAAGAACGTACGTAAAGCTCTCGGCAAGCAGGCCACCCAGCGGCACGCCCAGTGCGGTGCCAATCGCCGTAAGGATCAACGTCTCCTTATTGACGTAGTGGTGCACCTCGCCACGGCGGAAGCCCAGCACCTTGATGGTCGCCAGCTCGCGTTCGCGCTCCGAAATATTCGTATTAGACAGCGTAAACACCACCACAAACGACAGGCACGCCGCCATAAAGGTCACAAGCACTACGACCGAATTGATAATCGTAAAGTTCGACTCATAGTTCTCCCAATGCTCAGCCGTACTCGAAATCGTAAGCCAACCGTCACTCTTAAGCTTCTTGCTAAACGCAATCTGGTCGGCCGACGAGCCCTTAAGCAGCACAAAGATGCCGTTAAGACGCGCGCTTCGGCCGAACGCGCGCTCATAGGTGCCCTGCGTCATATAAAGCGTGTTGCCCAAATAATTGAGCGAGATATCGCTAACCTTGACCTTGGTAACATTGAGCGACGAATCCTGGACCTGCGCCGTATCGCCCGGCTGAATCCCCAGCACCAGCTGTGAACTCTTGCTTAAATACACGTCCCCGTCACGCAGGGCGAGCGGTTCTTTGGACTCATCCTCCAGGCGCACGTAATCGTCCAGGTCATTCGTGCGGTCATCGGGCACCACGATGAGCTGTACGGTCTCGCTCTTACCGCCAAACGTAAAGGTGACGTTGTCGGTCATAATCGGCAGGATCGAGGTCACGCGCACGCCGGAGTCGCTGGCCGCGCTACGCTCTTCCAGCGCCGCACACGTCTGAGCATAGTCATCGGGATTGGCGACCGCCAGCAAGTCATAGCGCGTGATGTGCCCGTACTGTTTGGGCGAAAGCGCCACCGACGTATCGCGGATGCCCATACCGCAGATCACGAGCGCCGTGCAGCCGGCGATACCGAAGATGGTCATAAAGGCACGTTTTTTGTAGCGGAACAGGTTACGCGCTGCCACCTTGTTCAAAAAGCCCATGCGGCGCCAAATAAAGCCGATGCGCTCAAGCAAGATGCGCGAGCCGGCTCGCGGGGCCTTGGGACGCATAAGCGAGGCTGGGGTCTCGGCCATCTCGTGGCGGCAGGCGATAATCGTGGCACCCACCACGCCCACGGTAAACAGCGCCACCGAGACGATCGAGGACACGATGTCGTACGAAAGCAGCATCTGGGGCAGTGAGTACATGTCGTCGAACACCGTAAACAGGAACAGCGGCAACCCCACAAATCCGATGATGTTGCCGAGTACGCCGCCAAACAGACATGCCCACAGCGAGTAGTCCACGTATTTGGACAGGATTCGCCCGCGTGAATAGCCGAGCGCCTTGTACAGGCCAATGAGCGTGCGCTCCTCCTCGACCATACGAGTGGCGGTGGTAAGGCTGATGAGTACGGCTACGACAAAGAAAATAAATGGGAAAACCGTGGCGATGGCCTCAATCGAAGAACTGTCGCTCTCGACGCTTGAGTAGCTTGCGATGTTACCGCGATCCTGGATGTACCAAGTGCATTCGCCCAGATCGGAAAGCTCGGCGCGTGCATCGGCAAACTGCTGGTCGGTGGCGGCGCGGCGCTGGTCCAAATCGGCCTGAGCCCGAGCGCGCTCCTCACTGCCCTGGGGCATGCGGTTGATGTTGTCCTGCTCAATCCCAAAGAGCATATTCGCCTGGCGCTCGGAGGCATCCAAGCTTGCCGGCGCGTCGACCGTCAGCTCTTGGGCGCGCACCTTCTCACGCTCGTCGCGAATCTTCTCGATATTACCCTTGACCTCGTTGATCTTTGTCGTGTAGGCATCTGAATAGGAGTTGAGGCTCTTGGCTCCCTCGACGATCACGTGGACCGCGGAGTAGGAAGAAGATGTCGCGGCATCCTCGCTCACATAGAACTTATAGTCCGCAGCCGAAGCAGCGCGAAAGGCGTTGACTGTCGAGTCGGAGCTCACATCAGTAGGATCGAGGACCTCGGCCGTAATGGTGTAATCACCCGCGGCAAACTGGTCCTTGGCGCTTTGGTTCGACGAGCTCGCGTCATTGGCGGCAAAACTCACCGTGTCGCCGAGCTTTTTGCCCGAAGCCTTCAGGAACTTCGAAGTCACCGCGACCTCGCCGGCGCTCTCGGGCAAATCGCCGCTCACCAGCACCGGTTGATCGATATTCTTCCTGGAAAGGCTCTGCACGACTACACGCTCGCGCGTGGTACCCACGGCGGTGTAGGCGGTCTCGGTGTAGATGCCCTCGGCCGTCTCGACGCCGTCGACCTCTTGAATGGCCGCAAGATCGTCGCGCGTAAGGCCATAGGTCGACTGCACGTTAATGTCATAGACATTCTGCTGGTCAAAATAGACGTCGACCGAATCGCGCAGATCCTCGCAGCCCGCCTTAAGACCGCACATCACGCTCACGCCGAGCGCGGTAATGACCACGATAGATAGGAAGCGCTTAAGACTGCCTCGGATTGTGCGGGAGATGCCACGGCGAAAAACCGTCGGCGCCATATCATTTGAGCTTTGAGCGGTACGGTAGGTCGCGAACTCCCGATCGTGACCCACGTGCTCCGTATCGTGGTTTTGGCTGTTTTGGCGATCTTGGTCCATGGGCGCTACCACTCGATCGTCTCGATAGGCACGGGATTTTGCTGGACCGTCTCGCTCTCCACACGACCGCTCTTAAAGCAGATCAGGCGATCGGCCATGGGCGCGAGTGCGGAGTTGTGCGTGATGATGATGACCGTAATGCCCTGCTTGCGGCAGGTATCCTGCAGCAGCTGCAAGATCTGCTTGCCGGTTTTATAGTCGAGCGCGCCCGTGGGCTCATCGCACAGGAGCAGCTTGGGGTTCTTGGCCAGTGCGCGGGCGATGGACACGCGCTGCTGCTCGCCGCCCGAAAGCTGCGCGGGGAAGTTGGCGAGGCGCTCGCCCAGGCCAACCTGGCGAAGTGTCTGTTCGGCATCGAACGAATCGGGGCAGATTTGCGCCGCAAGCTCGACGTTTTCGAGCGCCGTCAGGTTGGGAACCAGGTTATAGAACTGGAAGACAAAGCCGACGTCGGCGCGGCGGTATTCCACGAGCTGCGCCTCATTGGCGGAACTCACGTCGCGCCCATCCACCGTTACGGTGCCGGAAGTCGCCGTATCCATGCCGCCCAGAATGTTGAGCGCCGTGGTCTTGCCGGCACCCGAAGCACCCAAAATGATGGCGAGCTCGCCACGCTCGACCGTAAAACTCGCGCCGTCCAGCGCGTGAATGCGGGCGTCACCCTCGCCGTATGCTTTGACGACGTCTTTGAATTCGATATAAGCCATCGATTAATTCCCATCTGGTCGGATAACTCTTTAGTATTACCCATTTCGCACCGACCAAAAAGGGACAGGTTTATTTTGGCAGGTTTTATATGGGGAAACGAGGGGTGCGGGCAGGCACCAGGACTGTCCACGGCAACCATTTGACCCAAACCGTATCCACCGCTATGATGCCGCTGCGGAATGAATGTCTCCGTTGGGTGCGCCAGCCAAGCTGCCGCGTTACCCTAAACCGCCTTGTTGCTGATGACTTCTGCTGTTACGTGATGCCCTTAGGCATCACGCCGCGGCAGGAGTCTTTTTTGTTTTGGAGGAGAAGTGTCGGAAAGCAGCGCATCGAGCAGAATCAAACGTCTGCTCAACACCTATAGCGGTCTTGTGCTTATGGGTGCCGTCGGAATCCCCGTCGGTATCATCGTTGGCGCCATCTGCGCACTCTTTGGACGCGTGCTTTTGGCGATCGGCGCCTTCCGCGACGAACACATCACCCTGCTCCTCCCCTTCCTCGCCCTTATGGGCCTTGCCATCGTGTTTGCCTACCGCGCTTGGGGCAAGGACACCGACCGCGGCATGAGCCTGGTATTCGACGTAGGCCACGGGCGTGAGGACGCCATCTCGCCGCGCTTGGTGCCGCTCATTATGCTGAGCACGTGGGGGACGCACCTCTTTGGCGGCAGTGCGGGACGCGAGGGCGTGGCCGTGCAGATCGGTGCAACCGTCTCACATTGGATCGGCCGACGTCTACCTTTCCGAGACCCCGGCAACACGTTTTTGCTTATCGGCATGGCCGCCGGCTTTGCCGGGCTCTTTCGAACGCCCCTTGCTGCCACGGTCTTTGCTATCGAAGTACTGGTCGCAGGACGCATGGAATACCGCGCGCTGTTTCCCGCGCTTACAGCCTCGCTCGCCGCAAGTATGACCTCCGGTGCCCTGGGACTCGAGAAGTTCGAGGTCGCCGTTGTCGCCTCATGCGCGCTTGATCTCCCCGGTCTTGGACGGCTTGCGGTACTAGGCATCGCGTTTGGCATGGTAGGCGGTGCCTTTGCCTGGTGCCTTGCGCATGCCAAGACCCTTGCGGCGCGGCTGCTCCCCAACCCCTATGCGCGCATCGCCGCTATCGGCATCGCGCTATCGGCGATTCTGTTCGCACTGTGGCAGGGTCGATACTGCGGCCTTGGCACCAACCTGATATCGGCGGCGCTCAACGGTAACGGTAAGGTCGCCATCATGCCTTGGGACTGGGCGCTCAAATTCGTACTCACCATCGCCACACTTGCCGCAGGATATCAGGGTGGCGAGGTGACGCCGTTGTTCTCCATCGGAGCCAGCCTGGGCGTCGTACTCGCCGGGATTCTCGGCATGCCCGTCGAGCTCTGCGCCGCGCTGGGCTACGCAGCCGTCTTTGGCAGCGCCACCAATACGCTGCTCGCACCCATCCTTATTGGCTGCGAAGTCTTCGGCTTTGGTAATCTGCCGATGTTCTTTATTGTCTGCGTCGTGGCTTACCTGTTCAACATGGATAAGTCGATCTACGCCCTGCAAGAGCGAGCGTAGAAAGATGTCCAAGCAGGTGGTCTCAACCGGAAACGGCGTCCCACTCTGAGGCTGTATTCCGGGACACGGTTTCCGCTTGGGACGCCATTCGGAAAGCGCATCCCGCTTTAAAACGGAATTCCGGGACGTGGTTTCCGTCTGAGTCTCCATTCGGAAAGCGTGTCCCGTTCTTTCACGGCATCTTGGCTATGCAAAGTGCTCGAACGTTATTCCTCGTACGCGCCCTCAAGCCGAAGCAGCCACTCCTTGCGATCGAGCCCGCCGGCATATCCGTTAAGCGAGCCGTCGGCGGCAACCACGCGATGGCACGGCACGATAATCGAAATAGGGTTGCGAGCGACCGCAGCTCCCACCGCACGAGGAGACACAACGGGGTCCTCGTTCCCCGGCACCCGATGGCGGGCGGCGACACGAGCCGCAATCTCGCCATACGTGGCGACCTCGCCACGCGGAATAGAAAGCAGCTCAAACCAGACTTCACGCTGAAACGCCGTACCGATCATATGCAACGGCGGCGTATACCGAGGCTCCTGCCCTGCAAAATAAGCATTCAGCCAAGCCCACGAACGCTCAAGCACCGAAGAAGACGCACCATGAGCCGGACTCGCCGACGACATGCCACCAGCACCGGAAACCGCATCGGCCCCTTCAACATGTTCGGAGTCTTCCCGGAGAAGCGTGGAGCCAAAGTGCTCCTGCCCCTCAAACCAAAGCCCCGTCAGACCGCGGCCATCAGCGGCAAGCAGGATTTCGCCCAAAGGCGAAGCAAACGTCGTCGTGACCACCAGCGGCTCCTTTCAAAACTCCGCACCATAATACCGCGAATTGTGCAGACGACTCCGCAGATACGTCTGGGCAGGAACGCAATTGCTTAAGCGAGGCCACTTTCCCCAATCGAGCGGAGAAGACGCGGGGCTTCGACGCCAAAGCGGTACCCCTACCAGCTGAGCTCTAATACTTTTCCCGAGAATTGAACGAGTAAAAACGAGGCCCCGGAGCATCCACACTTTTTGATTACAAAACCGCAGGATTCGCGCAGCAAAGCCGCAGGAAATAGCGGTCAAAATATGCCAATGCTTCGGGGGTCCAAAATAGGTCGTTCACTTCTCGGGAAAAGTATTCAACTTCAATTCACCCCAACCCCAAAGTCACCTCAGGCAGCAGGCGCGAAGCGCCGCAGCTGCCGTCACGGACCCGCAGTCCCCAAAGGAGGCAGGCGCAAAGCGCCGAGACCGCCGCCGGGACCAGGGCCCGCAACGGCCACGCGCCCTCACATCAGCCCAGCGGCCCCAACCAACAACGGCCCCATCGCAGGCCGCTCGCAGCCGAGTCACCGCAGGCGGGGCCGGACAGTTCCACCGCTACTCGCAGAGCAGTTTGGCAATCTGGACGGCGTTGGTTGCCGCGCCCTTACGGATTTGGTCGCCACAGCACCAGAAGGTGATGCCACGCGCGGCCTCGGGGTTCGAGATGTCGCGGCGCACGCGACCGACCCAAATCAGGTCCTGGTCGGAGGTGTCCATCGGCATGGGGAATCGGTCGTGCGCATCCTCGGCACCCAGGTCGTCGACCAGCTTGACACCCGGGGCAGAAGCCAGCGCAGCACGGGCTTCCTCGACCGTAATGTCGCGCTCAAACTCGAGCGTAATGCTCTCGGAGTGCGAGCGCAGCACAGGCACGCGCACACAAGTGCAGTTCACGCGCAGCTCGGGCAGGTGCATAATCTTGCGACCCTCGTTTTGCAACTTCATCTCCTCGGAGGTAAAGCCCTCCTCCTTGACGCCGCCAATCTGCGGAATCAGGTTGCTCGCCAACTGGGCGGCAAATGCGCGCGGCTCGGGAATCTCCTCGCCACGACCCAGGGCGGCCAGCTGGGCCTCGAGCTCGGCCATACCGGGAGCACCAGCGCCCGAAGCCGCCTGGTACGTCGAGACGATCATGCGCTTCACGCCGGCAAGCTTGTGCAGCGGCCAGGTGGGAACCAGTCCGATGATGGTTGCGCAGTTAGGGTTAGCGATAAGGCCGTGATGCCACTTGATGTCGTCGGCATTGATCTCGGGCACGACGAGCGGCACCTCGGGATCCATACGGAAGGCGTGGCTGTTGTCGACCACGACGGCGCCACGCTTGACGGCCTCGGGCAGCAGCTCCTTGGCGATATCGTCGCCGGCAGCGCCGAGTACGATGTCGCAGCCCTCAAAGGCCTCGGGGCAAGCCTCCTCAATAACAACCTGCTCGCCGCGGAACTCGACGGTCTTGCCCGCAGAGCGCGCGCTCGCCAGCAGCTTGAGCTTGCCAACCGGAAACTCCTGCTCGTTGAGGCACTCGAGCATCTGGGTGCCCACGGCCCCCGTCGCGCCCAAAATAGCAACCGTGTACTGTTTCATGCTTCCCCCTTTGAAGGTTGTGGCTTTTGCCCGCACGCCAAGCAGGCAGGATATTCTTGCCCAGTGTATACAAGAACGGGGCGGACACGAAACCCACCCCGTCGAAACGAAACCGAAACGAAACGCCCCGCGCTAGTTTTTTTGGAGCATGCCTCAAAAACCCACTCATGCGCCAAAAGGTAGATTTCTAGACATATCCCAAAAATCTACCGGGATGGTCGCTATTTGTGGAGGGCAGCCAGGGCGGGTTCAATCGGTGCAGGAGCCTCCAGATCGGAGACCTTCACAATGCCGTTCTCGTCGGAGAAGGCACGGTAAATGGTCTGAATCGCCAGGTCGAAGTCCTTATCCTCGACACCGATAATGATGTTGATCTCGTCGCAGCTCTGCGAAATCATGCGCACGCTCACGCCAGCCTGGCCGAGCATGCCAAACAGGTGGCCGGAAATACCTGCGCGGCCGCGCAGGTTACGGCCGACGGTCGCGATGAGCGCCAGGCCCTCGACAACCTCAATCTCGAGCGGCTCAACCTCCTGCTGGATGTCGCCCACGAGCGAGTACAGCGAATCGTGCACATCCTGCTCCTGCACCACGGCGCCAAAGCGGTCGACGCCGGTGGGCATGTGCTCGACGGAAACGTCATAGCGCTCGAAGACCGAAAGTGCACGGCGCATAAAGCCGACGCGGGGCTTGGTGCGATCGCGGGCCACGTTGATGGCGACAAAACCGCGCTTGCCGGTCACGCCGGTAATGATGGGCTCCGCCTCGCCCTCATCAGCCGTCTCGCTAATGATGGTGCCGGGGTCCTGCGGCGCATTGGTGTTCTTGATGACCAGCGGAATACCCGCCTCGCGCACGGGGAACACGGCCTCCTCGTGCAGGACGCTTGCGCCCATGTACGAAAGCTCGCGCAGCTCCTCGTAGGTAACGCGCGCAATGGGCTGAGCCTCGGGAACAATACGCGGATCGGCAGAGTAGAAGCCCGAGACGTCGGTCCAGTTCTCGTAAAGGTCGGCGTCCAGACACTTGGCCAGAATCGAGCCCGAGATATCGCCGCCGCCACGATCGAGCAGCTTAATCTGGCCCTCACGCGTCGCGCCGTAGAAACCGGGCATAACAAAGCCGCCCTGCTGACCGTACTCCTGCACCAGCTCGGAGGTGCGGTTCATGCTGAGCGTACCGTCGTGATGGAACGCCACAACCGTCGCGGCGTCCAGGAACGGCAGGCCCAGGTACTCGGCCATCAGGCGAGCGGTGAAGTACTCGCCGCGGCTCACAAGCTCCTCGGTGGAGTAGCCGCCCGAGCGGGCGCGCTCGGCAAAGGCCGCGAACTCCTCACGGATGGGATAGGTGAGCTCCAGCTCGTCAGCGATATCAAAATAGCGCTGGCCAATGTCCTCGAGCAGCTCCTCACACGACACGTGATACTTAACGTGCGCGTTAACCAGGTAGAGCAGGTCGGTCACCTTGGTGTCGCCCTTAAAGCGGCGACCGCAGGCGGAAACCACCACAAAACGGCGGGCCGGGTCGGCATCGACGATGGCCTTGATCTTCTTAAAGTGTTCGGCGTCGGCGACCGACGAGCCGCCAAATTTGGCAATCTTAATCATGGGCTGGAGGTTACCTTTCTAAAAGCCTCTGCGAACCTGTTTTGCGCGCTCTGATACCATAGTTTCACCGATTGGGACCAAGGCATCCGAGGAGCAGTGTTATATGGGAACTTATCATAGTACACGAGGACGCACTTTATCGTGCTCAAGTAAGGTGGCAATCCGCACCGGCATCGCTCCCGACGGGGGTTTGTTTGTCTCGGACGAGCTCGGCACCCAGCAGGTCGATATCAGCTCGCTTGCAGATAAATCGTACTTTGAAATCGCTCAAGATGTGTTGGGAATGTTACTGAATGATTACACGGGCGAAGAAATTTCGGCCTGTGTGAATGAGGCATATCGCGGCACGTTCGCGAGTGAAGAGGTTACGCCGCTCGTCAAACTCGACGCTGCGCCGGGCGCTGGCGCCCCTCAGACCTATGTGATGGAGCTCTTTGGCGGCCCCACGAGTGCCTTTAAGGACGTCGCCCTGCAGATGCTCCCCCGCCTCATGGCCCGCACTTCCGCCAAGGACGGCGGCGCCGAGCGCATCATGATCGTCACCGCCACGTCGGGCGACACCGGCAAGGCCGCACTCGCCGGTTTTGCCGACGCTCCGGGCACGGGCATCACCGTCTTTTATCCCGAAGGCAAGGTCAGCCGCGTGCAGAATCTGCAGATGTCCACACAGGAAGGCGATAACGTCGCCGTCTGCGGCATTCGCGGCAACTTCGACGATGCCCAGAGTGCCGTCAAGCGCATCTTTGCCGATAAGGAGCTTGCCGAGCGCTTGGAGGCCGCCGGAACGGTGCTTTCGAGTGCCAACTCCATCAACGTCGGCCGTCTGGTGCCGCAGGTCGTCTACTACTTTGCCGCCTATGCGCAGCTGTTGCGCGCCGGCGCCATCGAGGCTGGCGACGCCGTGGAGTTCTGCGTACCGACCGGCAACTTTGGCGATATCCTGGCCGGCTACTATGCCAAGCGCATGGGTCTGCCCGTCGCCAAGCTCGTCGTCGCGAGCGACAAGAACAACGTGCTGGCTGATTTCCTGACCACCGGCGTCTACGACCGCAACCGTCCGTTCTTCACGACCATCTCGCCGTCGATGGACATCCTCATCAGCTCCAACCTGGAACGCATGCTCTACTTCCTGTCCGATGGCGACTGCGAGCTTGTTGCCGGCCTTATGGAGCAGCTGGCAAAGACTGGTCACTATGAGGTTCCCGCCGACCTGCTGGCAAAGATTCAGAGCGTCTTTGGCTGCGGCTGGGCCAGCGAGGACGAGGTGCGCGCTGCCATTAAGAGCTGCTGGGATGCGAACGGCTACGTGATCGACCCGCACACCGCTTGCGGCTATCACGTCTTTGAAAAGGTCGCTCCCGCCGAGGGCGCCAAGGCCCGTGTGCTGCTTTCGACCGCCAGCCCCTACAAGTTCCCGCGTGCCTGCTGCGATGCTCTGGGGCTCAACGTTCCCGAGGACGACTTTGAGGCCATGCGCGTGCTCGAGCAGGCCACCAATACGGCCGCACCGGCACAGCTCGCCGAGCTCGAGTCCAAACCCGTCCGCTTCGAAGACGTCTGCGACGTCGATGAGATGGCAAGCTACGTCGAGTCTGCAGCAAAAAAGATGGCTACCAACTAAAACCCTTATTAAGCGCCGGCGAAAGCCGGCGCACCTTCTTTTATCAGATAACCCCCGGGATGATGACGAACGCCCACAGCGTGCCTGGCTGTTTAGTTCGTCGCGAGTTCCGCACGCAAAGGAAAGCACTTAATGTGCTTTCCGTCTTGCGCAGGACTGCCCGAGCAGCGAACTAAACAGCCAGGCACGCCAGGAGGACCCTCATGATCAAGATCACCGTCCCAGCAACCAGCGCCAACCTAGGCATCGGCTACGACACCCTCGGCATGGCCGTCAGCCTCTACTCGCACTTCACCTTCGAGCGCGCTGACAAGCTCACCATCACGGGCTGCCCCGAGGAGTTCCAAAACGAGAACAACCTGGTCTACGTCAGCTTTGTCGATGCGCTGGCCGCATGGGGCGAGCCGGCTTTTCCCGTTGCCATCGACATTCAAACCGATGTACCCGTCGCTCGCGGCCTGGGTTCCAGCTCCACTTGCGTCGTCGCTGGCATTATGGCTGCCGCCGCACTGACAGGCCACACCGTCGACCGCGCTGAGCTCGTCCGCATTGCCACCGAGGTCGAGGGCCATCCCGATAACGTCGCTCCCGCCATCCTGGGCGGCGCCGTCTGCTCCTTTACGCCGACCGATTCGCTCCCCCAGTGCCTGCGCTACGAGGTGAGCGATCGCTTGCGTTTTATTACCGTGATTCCGCCCTACGAGGTTCACACGAGCGAGGCGCGCAAGGTCGTGCCGCAGGAGATTCCGCTCTCCACCGCCGTATGGCAAATGGGCCGTATTGCCGGCATGACGCGAGGCCTGGAGGCCGGCGACCTCGACCTGATTGCCGCCGCCAATGACGACCGCATCCAGGAGCCCTATCGTCGTCGCCTGATTCCCGACTACAACGCTGTGCGCGACACCTGCCTTAACGGCGGCGCCAAGACCATCTGGATCAGCGGTTCGGGCTCTACCCTTATGGCTGTGACCGACGACACCATCGTGGCAAAATTCCTGCAGGTCAAGCTGCGCGAGCAGTTCCCCAAGTGTGAGACGCACATTCTAACGTGCGACACCGAGGGCGCTCAAATCGAGTACCTGTAGCGCCCTGTCTCATTGCTCTCACCGGTCTCCTTGGGGCTTCCCCTGAAAACGTCCTCGATCATGAATTGCCCCGTCGTGCGCTTCGCGCGACGGGGCAATTCGATCTGCGGATTGTTTTCAGGGGAAGCCCCAAGGAGACCTACGCGACCTCGACAGGATAATCGCATTCGCTGATTTAATATTGCGCTCCTTCGGAGCTGCGGATAAGCGGGCCTCGTGCTGCGGAATGTTTTTAAGGGGATGCCCCCGGGTGGCCCTATGGCAACGTGACTAGCGATGTCTATAGGGACCCACGCTTTGAAGGGGCGTCGGGCTGAAATTATGGCCCTTTATTGATAGGGGCTCTTGCTAGGCTGGAGCACTTACCAGCAACAGGCTTCGACTATGTGCTTGGTTTACGCCGCACTGGGTTCCTTGTATTCGAAGACTGGTTCTAGGAGGTCTTCGATGTTGCAGTGGAGGGCTTTTGCTATGGCTCTTACGCTTGTTACCGAAGCTTCATTGATGTTTCTCTGGCGCTGCTCGTACATTTGGATTGAGCGGAGTGACACACCCGATTCGTATGCTAGGTCTTGTTGGGTTTTCTTAAGCTTCTTTCTTGCTAACGCAAGTTTGGTTTGCCTGGACGCTTTTTTCGCCATATCGCAGACGAGGCGAGCCACACGTTCCTCCGAGGCTTCGTGCCAGGGGTAATACAGACTGCGCAGCACATCAAATGGAACGACATGCAGCAAATCTTCGAAAGACTCTCCTAGGCGCCACTGCAGGTATGCCAGCATCCAGCCCGCCCAATATTCCGGCGTCTTCTCAAATCGATAGGTGCAGTCCGGTATAGACCTGTTTTGATAGCCCGACCTTTCAGCGATAAGCGCGAACAGCTCAACACCCGATTTTCCCGACACTACCCATGCGTTGCCGCGTTCAAACTCGCGAGCAACCCCGCTCAGGCAAAAGAGTTCAGCAACTTCAGATCCTTCTGCTCCATAGTCATTGACGGCATAGTCGAAGCAGTCGCCGAGGTTGTTCATTGCGTCCTCGAGGTAGTAGACGGGATATGTCCTACTCGGCCCACGATCTGTTAACTCTTGGATCATTTAAATCAACCCTCCCTGCCATTAAATCCCTAATGTCGATACCTTCGGAATCGAAGCCATTGACCGCATCCAAGTATTTGCGTCGAGCATTCTGCTCTCGCTCAAAACGCTTGGGATAAAACTCAGACCCCGAAGCCCGCTTCCAATCGCAGAATCTAATCATCGAAAATGCGCGCTCGCTCATAAGGGCATATTGGATACCCAAATCACCCAAGCACATGATACGTTGCAGCTGTCTGAGCGATATCATGCCGCTGACAAACTGTCTTGCAAACGAAAAATAGGAGTCGTCAGCACGATAGCCTCGAATAACGTCATGTACCAACAACTATCACTGGGGTGATATAGATAGATGAAAACTATTGTCTGACAAGAGCCCCTACTAGAGGCAGGCCTCGGCAATGCGGCGCTTGAGCTCGTCGATGCCGGTGCCGGTCTGGGAGCTTGTGATGATTACGTTTTCGGCCGGGACGTTGAGTTGCTTTTTGATGGCTGCCGCTTGGCGGGCCTGCTGGGTGCGGCTGAGTTTGTCGGCCTTGGTGAGGCAGACGATAAAGTTGAACTCGTTGCCCTGCAGGTAGTCGATCATGTCATGGTCGAGCTTGCTGGGGTCATGGCGAATGTCCACCAGCGACACAACCAGGTTAAAGCTGCGCTCGGAGTCGAAGAAGTCGCCGATGAGCTCGGCCCAGCGATCGCGCTCGGCCTTGGAACGACGGGCGAAACCGTAGCCCGGCAGGTCCACAAAGTGCACGTCGTCGGCCTCGAAGAAATTGATATTGCTCGTCTTGCCCGGCGTGCTCGAAACCTTGACCAGGTTCTTGCGGCCAAAGAGCTTGTTCATGATGGACGACTTGCCCACATTGGAGCGGCCCACAAAGCTCACCTCGGGACAGGTGGACTCGGGGATCTGCGAAACCTTGCCGTAGCTGGCGACGAACTTGGCAAGCTGGTAGTTAATGGAATCGGCCATGGATACTCCTTGGTCGTAGGTTCTTACAATAGGGATGCACGATTACGCAGCGGCGATGCAGCGGACGATATCGAGTGTAATGCCGCTCGCGGTGCGGGCGTACTCGTCCAAATCGAACTCTCGCTCGCAAAACGCGTCATATGCCTCGTCACAATTATCGCTGATAGCACGCAGCACCAGACAATCGACACCGTTCTTGGCTGCAATATGGGCAATCGCAGCACCTTCCATCTCAACGCAATCGGCATGCGTCGCCTCGATGGCGGCGGTGCGCATGGCGTCGCCCGTTACAAAGCGGTCGCCTGTAGCGATAGTGCCAACCAGGAACTGTTTAGGGTCCTTCTCCGCAGCGGAATCAGAAGCGTAAGCATCGATAAACCCATGTTCGGCAAGCACGGTGGTGGCGATGTCAACTAGAGCCGGTGTCGAGGCAAACTCCTCAAGCTCCGGCGCCGACTCGGCGATGAGCGCCGTGTCGGTATCCAGATAGCGCAGGCACTTGCCAATAACCACGTCATTGATATGGAGTTTGGAGTTTAAGCCACCCGCAATGCCCGAAAACACAACGGCCTGCGGAGCATATTTGCTGATGAGATGCTGTGTTGCACCAGCGGCGTTTACGGTTCCCATGCCAGCGGTCGTGGCGACCACTGACAGACCGTTGAGCTCGCCGCTTACAACGCTCAAGCCTGCCTCTTGCGACACATGGGCACCGTTCAGTTCTTCTTTAATCTGCGCAACCTCTTTTTCGAGTGCACCGATGATTGCGATGGTAGGCATACCATCCCCCAAACCTGTGAAAACTGTTTATCCACGGTATGGTACCAGCATTTTGACTCAACCGCGCAATACGAAGCCGTTAGGCCAGCGCAGCGCGGGTATCGTAGAGCGCCTTGGCGATGGCGGCCACGGCCTCACTCGAACGGTCACTCCACGGCATCGACGTCATGATGCTCATAATGTAGGTGTCGCCATCGACATCGATGAGGCCAGCATCGCACGTCGCATTGCAACCTGCCTCGCTGATCCAGCCGGCTTTGTTACGCACCATGGCATGGTCGTCCGCAATGCCGTCACGGATAAAGGACCGGGTCGTAGAGGCCAGAAGGCCCGACAGCCATTGCGACGTCTCGCTCTCGCGGCTCAAATACTCGCTCATCTCGCGCCACAACTTGGCCGAGGTGCGCGGGCAATAGGTGGGGAAATCGCTCATCGAATCGAGCGCGACCTCGTCTTCGACGCCGAGTGCGGCAATCCAATCCTCGTAGCCATCTTGATCAAACGTTGCACGTAACGCGATAAACGAGTCGTTATCCGAGTTGACGACCGAGGTCTCGATCAGGTCGCGAACCGTCAGCCAACCCATACTGTAGCCGCCATAGGTGCCCAGAGTATCATCGAGCGATACTTGCCCTGTCTCGACCAGTAACTCGCAGACGTAGAGTACATAGAGCGCCTTGTAGCTGCTCGCACCGTACACCTCGGCGTCCGCGTTATACGTCACGCCCTTGCCGCTCGACAGATTGTAAAACACCACGCCCACGTCGCCCAATTCCTGGGCCTGATCAAGGGTATCTTGGAGCGCGGCGAGGCTCTCATCCTCAAGGACGGGGATCTGGTCATCAACCAGTGAGAAGGTCTGCACGGTATCGCCTGAGGGAATATCGTTAAAGTCCGCCTTCGAAAGCCTCGTCTTGAGGCTCGCTGTCGACAGGGTTTGACTTGCGGTGGCTTTAGATTTAGAGACCTTTTTGTTTTGCGTCTGTACCGTTGACGCATCTGAGTGTGCCATTCGCTCCGACGCGTAGGTTTTAGCGGTAATTCCGAGGATAATAACCGCCAACGTTAGCATCCCAACGGCGGCAATCTTCGTCACGCGGATGCGAGCGTCGGCAAGGCCACGCGAAGACGTGCCCTTCGTCTCATATCTGCTGCTATGCTGCGGCACATGCTCGTCCCGCGATGCATCGTTTCGCACGTGGTCTCCTGGCTGCTCCCGTTCATATACGAGCAGCATAATACCGAGCAGGCATTTCTTTCCAAAGATATTCAGAAGCGTTTAAGGTGTCTTTAAAGAAACCACAAGCGTATTTATCCAAATGGCACGATTCTGTTGCGCATCTCACCGCAACCCAGAGAGCAGTCTTTTTGGGACGGGGCTCTTTTAGCTACTTCTCCACCCTACCGGCCCCAAATGAGCTACCCCTAGCCGATAGCGTTTTTGAGTTCCGCGCGGCGCTTTTTCATGCCCGTCATGACGGCGTTGCGCAGCTCGGGCATGCGCGCGGCATCCATCTGTGGAACGCCCTCGAGCTTATAGGGAATCCCCAGCTGCTCATACTTGACGACGCCCATCGTGTGATACGGCAGCATTTCCAGGCCCACCACGTTATGCCACGGGGCAATCAGACGACCGAGTGCCTCGCACTCCTCTGCCGTGTCGGTAATGCCCGGTACTACCACGTGACGGATAACGACCTTGATCCTGCGACGCGCCAGCTCATCGCCAAACGCCAGGATGCGCGCAGGATCGCAACCGGTCAGCTTTTTATGCTCGACGGGATCGGCGTGTTTAATGTCGAGCAGCACCATATCGGTCTCGTTGAGTACGGCATCGAACTTCTCGGGATGCGCGGGGTCGAACGCATAGCCGCAACTATCCAAGCAGGTATGTACGCGACCATCGGGGTTGTTGTGCATTGCGCGGAACAGGTCTGCCAAGAACTCAGGCTGCAGGAGCGGCTCGCCGCCGGATACCGTAATACCACCGCTGCGGTAAAACTCATGGTTGCTCTGGAACTCGTCCATCAGGTGCTCGACGGTCACCATGGTGCCGCCGTTAACCGACCAGGTATCGGGGTTGTGGCAATACGCACAGCGCATGGGGCAGCCCTGAACAAACACCACAAAGCGGATGCCGGGTCCATCGACCGTTCCCATCGTCTCGATCGAATGCACGCGGCCCAGGGCAAACGCGGAGTCCTCAGGACGAGCGTCCATACCCTCGAGCTTCATCTCAGCCATTCCCGCTACCTTGCCTCTCATTGGTTTTAGCTACATAAATGCCAGAGTCATTCTAGCCTATATGCTTGATGGCGAAACGGTTTAACGGTCAATTGGATTGTCCTATTTGGCCCCATGCAAAAGCGGCGGGAAGGTTGTCGCAACCCGCCCGCCGCCGAGGCAATAGAAATCGATAGACGCCAGGCGTTACGCCTTGAGCGTGAGCACCGCGCCGAAGGCGGTCGGGCCGCAATGGCTCGAGATGACGCCGCCGACCTGAGTCCAGGTAACGTCCTTAAAGCCCAGGTCGTGCGCATAGACTTCCATGTCGTCGCGCAGCTCCTCGGAAAGGCCTACCGAATACGCCAGGCCAATGTGCGAGTAGTCAATTTCGCCCTTCGCAACCATGTGGTCAATAAAGGCGCGGGCGCACTTGAGCATAGAGCCGCGGAACTTCTTGGTCGCCACGAACTTGCCGCCTGTTACCTCAATGCAGGGCTTAATCTTGAGCAGATGGGCGCCTAGGAACGCGACGTTGGACAAGCGACCGCCCGCCTTAAGGAAGGCAAGGTCGGTAGGAACAAAGCCCAGCAACACGCGGTCCATAACGGAGCTCGCGAAGGCGAAGATCTCGTCGACGGTGGCATCGGGATGAGCCTCGATGTATTTGGCGGTCTCGACGACAACAAGCGACTGGCCCACCGAGACAAAACGCGTGTCCATGGAGAACACGTAGTCGCGCCCCTCTGCCGCGATCTTCGAGGACTGATGCGAACAGGTCGTGGCCTCGGAATACGCAAGATGCAAAATGGTCGCGTCGGGCTGCTCGGCGTGAATGCGGTCGTACACGCGAGAGAAATCTGCCGGCGCGCAGCCGCTGGTCTTGGGCATCACGCCAAACTCGTTGCAGCGCGAATAGATCTCGAGCGGATCGATCGAGCCGTCCCCGACGGTCTCGTCACCAATCGTGACATGCATGGGCACACGCACAATGCCGTAGCGTTCGCAGAGCTCTGGCGTCACATCCGAACCAGATTCAACCACGATTACGTACTTGCCCATTCTTATCACGACCCATCTCGACGTTGACTTTTTAATATGTGACGCACGTCCGCCGTCCTGCTACAGAACGGTCTCCAAGCGCCAAAGAGACGCCGTCCCTTGCACAAAACAAAGGACAGCGTCTCCCTGGAAAACTCCGTTCTTAGCTGAGATTTTACACGGTTTATTACTAAGTGTTACTTATTCCGCAAACGGTAGCTATACGCGATAAACGGTAGCAAGTAAGTATCCAGAACGCTCAACCCATTAGGAGAGTTCCGCCTAAAGGGTGACTACACAGGACCCCCGCCGGGGCTGTTTGGGCTACCTCCCAAAACATTCCGCAGGACGCAAGAAGCCCTCGCCGCACGAAGTGCGCAGCGAGGGCTTCTTGCATGTCCGAGGACACCAATTTAATTTAGCGTGGTTCCCTAAAGTGCGATGACGCAGGAGACCCGGCAAGGCCGGGAGCACTTTGCCTCGCAAACATTCCGCAGCCGCGAAGCGGCGAGGACGTTTGAGAGGCAAAGTGCGTAGGCCTTACCGGGTCTCCGGTGGGAGTTGAGTCCCTTTAGAACTTGTTGTGGAAGGTACGCGAAATGACCTCGTCCTGCTGCTCCTTGGTGAGCGTGTGGAAGTTCACGGCATAGCCGGAAACGCGGATGGTCAGCTGCGGGTACTTCTCGGGGTGAGCCTGAGCGTCGAGCAGCGTCTCACGGTTGAAGACGTTGATGTTCAGGTGGTGGCCACCCTTCTCGGCGTAAGCGTCGAGCATGTGGACCAAGTTATCGGCCTGAGTCTCGGAAACTTCAGAAACCTTCATAATGTGTCTCCTTCAATCGATCGGCGCCGGCCGAAACCGGCGCACTAATCAGTAATCGTTATTGTTAGTATAGCACTAACAATAGTTACTCGCCCAGCTGATCAAGGTCGATATCACCAAAGAACACCTGGTCCTCCTTGCCGAGCGCGCCCGGGATGATGGAGAAGGTGTTGGAGATGCCGTCCTGGGCATCGCGGAACGGGAGCTTGGAAACCGAAGACAGCGAAGCGATGGCGCCCTGGCTATCGCGCTTGTGCATGGGGTTAGCACCCGGGGCGAACGGCTGGCCAGCCTTGCGGCCGTCGGGCGTGGAGCCGGTCTTCTTACCGTACACGACGTTGGAGGTAATGGTCAGAACCGAGGTCGTGGGCACGGAGTTGCGGTAGGTGTCGTTCATGCGGATGTACTCCATGAACTGGTGCACAACGTCGTGAGCGATCTGGTCGACGCGGTCGTCGTCGTTACCGTACTTGGGGAACTCGCCCTCGGTCTCGAAGTCGACGATGATGCCGTTCTCGTCACGGACGGGGTGAACCTTGGCGTACTTGATGGCGGACAGGGAGTCAGCCACGACGGAAAGGCCAGCGATGCCCGTAGCGAACCAGCGGTGTACGTGCTTGTCGTGCAGAGCCATCTGGATGCGCTCGTAGCAATACTTGTCGTGCATGTAGTGAATGATGTTCAGCGAGTTGACGTACACGCCAGCGAGCCACTTCATCATGTCGTTGTACTTGGCCATAACGTCATCGTAATCGAGCGTGTCGCCCTCGACGGCGCGATACTTGGGGCCGACCTGCTTCTTGGAGACCTCGTCAACACCGCCGTTAAGTGCGTACAGCAGGCACTTGGCCAGGTTGGCACGAGCGCCGAAGAACTGCATCTCCTTGCCAATGCGCATGGAGGACACGCAGCAGGCGATGCCGTAGTCGTCGCCGTGGTAAACGCGCATGAGGTCGTCGTTCTCGTACTGGACCGAGGAGCTGGCGACAGAAGTCTTGGCGCAGAACTTCTTGAAGTTCTCGGGAAGACGGGTCGACCACAGAACGGTCATGTTGGGCTCGGGGCTGGTGCCCATGTTCTCGAGCGTGTGCAGGTAGCGGAAGCTCATCTTGGTAACGAGCGTACGGCCGTCAACACCCATGCCGCCGATGGACTCGGTGACCCACTGCGGATCGCCGGTAAACAGGGCCTGATACTCGGGGGTACGGGCAAACTTGACCATGCGGAGCTTCATGATGAAGTGATCCACGAACTCCTGGATCTGCTCCTCGGTAAAGGTACCGTTGGCAAGGTCGCGCTCAGCGTAGATGTCGATGAACGTAGAGGTACGGCCGATGGACATAGCGGCGCCGTTCTGCTCCTTGACGGCAGCGAGGTAGGCGAAGTACATCCACTGGATGGCCTCCTGCGTGTTGGTAGCAGGTTTGGAAATATCGAAACCATAGGTCTCGGCCATCATCTTGAGCTCGCCGAGGGCGCGGATCTGCTCCTGCAGCTCCTCGCGATCGCGGATGTTGTCGGCGGTCATGACCGTCGGGGTGGAAGCCTTCTGGGCCTCCTTGTCCTTGATCAGGTAGTCGACGCCGTACAGGGCGACACGACGGTAGTCGCCGATGATGCGGCCGCGGCCATAGCCATCGGGCAGACCGGTGATGATGTGAGCCGAGCGGCAAGCACGCATCTCGGGGGTGTAGACATCGAAGACGCCGGCGTTGTGGGTCTTGCGCTCGAAGGTGTAGCGCTCGACAACGTTCTCGTCGACCTTGTAGCCGTGCTGGCTGGCAGCCTGGCAAGCGATGCGGATACCACCGTTGACGTGCAGAGCGCGCTTGAGCGGCTTGTCAGTCTGAAGACCGACGATGGTCTCCTTCTCGCGGTGGGCGTTATCGATGTAGCCAGCGGGGTGGCTCACGATACCCGTGACAGTCTTGGTGTCCATATCGAGGACGCCGCCCTGCTCGCGCTCCTTGAGCAGCAGGTCGAGAACCTCGCCCCACAGCTCCTTGGTACGCTCGGTCGGACCGGCGAGGAACGATTCGTCGCCCTCGTAGGGGGTGTAGTTCTTCTGGATGAAGTCTCGGACGTCAACCTCTCCCGTCCAGATGCCTTCCTTGAAGCCTTCCCATGCCTCCTGCATTGTGTAACCACGCTCCTAGTTACGTATAATGCGGCGCTCTCTCACACCGCTGCTTATTGAATTCTTGAATGTTCGGGTTGAATGACCGGCTTCATTCGCCTTCCATCGCGCGTTAGCACAGGGAAAAACGTTTGTCCACCTTGGAACTGCAACCCAAAACCCAAGATTTCACCCGTCTGAGAAGGATAACATAGCCACCCCCTTCATCAGGGCTGTTATATGTTTCTTTTTTTATACCATTAGGGCGTTTTTAACAAATCCGCAGGAAATGCGAGCGTGAACAACTACCGTTCACCGATTTGTTTGGTATTTTCCTTGCCTTTGTACGACGTTCACTCTAGCTGTTATGCCAGCTTTAGCAGGGTAAAGTGCCCCAGAGACCCACAGAAACTGCAGGGCGGCCACGGGATTTCCCCCGGGGCCGCCCTGTGGCGTGGCTAGTTATTTAGCTTTGATTGCCGCTTGGCATTAAGCGGCTGCGGTGACCCTGTCGGCCGCGGCCTTTTTGCTGTCGCCGTGACCCTGGCCCTCAAAATGCTTGTAGCACCAGCTGGTGACCAGCGGGGTCAAAATGGCCGTCACGATGGCGCACGCTGCAACCTGCGCCGTAGCCGTCGCGAGCACGGCGCCACCGTACATGGCCTCGTTGACGCTTGCCATGGCGGCAGGCGTGGCCACATTGGCTCCGGCGCAGCTCGAAATGGCCGCACCTGCGACACCCGTACCGCCCGTGAACTTATCGACCGCGATGACGGGAATTGCAAAGACCACCGAGCAGATCACGCCGAGCAGGATGCCGGGAAGACCGCCGTTGATGAGCTGGCCAAAGGTCATAGTCGAGCCCATGGCAAAGAAGACGAGCACGATGATGGCGGAAAGTGCCGGAGCCATCATCTTCTTAAAGCTCGGGAAGAGGTTACCCAGAATAATGCCGACGACGATCGGCAGGATGGCGCCCACGAGCGACCAGCCGATCGGAGCCTGGCCAGCAGCGCCGAGCACGATCATTGTGACCGGAGGGCCGACAACGAGTGTGGTGATGGCGACGGCGCCACGTTCGGCCTCGTTGCCCATGGTGCCCATCAGACCAGCGTACATAGCGTTGTTGGCGCCGGTGCAAGCCGCCAGCATCACCATGGCAGAGATGCCAAAAAGGTTGTCGTTGAATACATAAAGGATAAGCAGCGACACGGCAACGACCACGATCTGCTTGACAGCGATGATGATGGCGCCGCGTGCAGCGGCGGCAGGAGCACTTTTAAACGAAATCGTCGTACCGACGATGAGCAAAAAAGCGCCCACGAGCGGGCTTGCACCCTGCTGGGTCATGCCAAGTGTAAAGCTGCCGAGCGTTTTGAACAGGTCGGGGAATAGCGTGTTGAGCAAGCAGCCCAGCAAAAGCGGCACCAAAATATTGGCGCCCGGGATGGAGGACATCTTAAAGAACGGCTCCTTTGCAGCCGGCGCCTCCACCGCAGTCGATTCACTCATATATATCTCCTTTGGATGCATGCGAATCGTAGCCGCACGCGCCTATGTCAGAAAGAAAGCGACAACCCCGAGTCGCCAGGGTCGCCGCCAAACGATTACCGCGGGGTATTACCCGTCCAGGACGATGCCGCCGTCGCAGTCACCGATCTCGCCGTTCACGAAGCTGGCGAGGTCGGAAGCGAAGAACAGCACCATCTGCGCAGGCTCGCTGGCCTGGGCGGCGCGACCCAGAGGAATACCGTTGATGATGCGCTGAGAGTTCTCGTCAGAAAGGATCGACGTCATGTCGGTAAGCGTGAGCGACGGGCACACGGCGTTGCAGCGGACGCCGAACTTACCGCCCTCCTTGGCGACCGCCTTGGTAAGGCCGTTGACACCGGCCTTGGAGCTCGCGTAGGCCGCGGTGCCGAGCAGGCCGCCGCCGATCTTGCCAGCAACGGAGCTCACGTTGACGATAGTGCCGGCATGTGCCGCCTTAAAGTGCGGGTACACGGCATTCATCATGGTAAAGGTGCCGTTGAGGTTGATGTCGATGGTGCGACGCCACTCGGTGTCGTCGATCTCGTCAAACTTCTTGGTGCTGATGACACCGGCGCAGTTGATCAGGATGTTGGTTTGCGGCAGGTCCGTAAAAATCTGCTCGACGGTCTCGCGCGCCTTGGGCGCATCGGCGACATCGAGCTGATAGAACTTGTTGCCCTCGCCAAGCTCGGCCACAGCCGCCTCGCCCTTGGCAGCGTTCCTTGCGATGAGCGCGACGTGTCCGCCGCCCGCAACGATACCCTTGGCAATCTCGAGGCCAATGCCCTGAGTGCCGCCGGTAACGATCGCGGTTTTACCCGTGAAGTCAAATGCCATGACTCCAACCCCCTTGATTCAGGTGTCTCCTTGCGGGAAGTTGGAGCATCGCACATGGCGATAAATGAGTCCCAGTCGTCATGGTGGTGACAACCCCTCGCCTAACCGCGGGCATGATAGTTCTTTGAAACGCTTCAGCAATTGAATTATTTTAAGTCTTTATGCGCTCTTAATATTGCCCACTGCATGAGGCCCGCATATGGGGGGTATCATCTTCTACCAAAAATAGTTTCTAGTGTTAGGGGTTTTCGGTGAAAGATACCGATTTCCGTGAACTTGGGCGTCAGCTCCTTACCGAGTTCGGCAGTATGCATCAGCGCATTTCGCGCTTTGCGGACAAAGCCCTCAGTGGTGAGATGGCCGTCATGCGCGCCCTCATGCTCGCTGGCGGTTCGCTCACGCCAAGCGAACTCGCCGATCGTGCCTGGGTCTCGAGCGCCCGCATCGCCAATATCCTGCGCGCTCTCGAAGCCAAAGGCTGGGTCGAGCGCGAGCACTCAAAGACCGACCGTCGTCGCGTACACGTCACGGTGACCGACAAGGGATTCCATGATCTCGAAATCAAGCATCGGGAATTCGAGGACCGCACCGCGGCCTTCCTCGAGCAGCTCGGCGAAACAGATACCCAAGAGATGGTGCGCCTTCTTAGGCGTGCCAACGAAATTATCGACCGCAATCAAGAAAGGAGAGATGCCGAGTGAGGATTCTCAAGCTCTTTAAAAAGCATGTCCTGGCACTGTTCGCAGCTATCGTACTTATCGTAATCAGCTGCAACGCCGATCTGGCGCTGCCTACGTATATGAGCGACATCGTCGACGTGGGCGTGCAGCAAGGCGGTATCGCCTCGCCCGTACCTGACACCATTCGCACCGAATCGCTCGACGACCTCGAACTCTTTATGAGCGATAAGGACGCCAAAGCTGTGGAGGCCGTGTTTAGCAAGGCGGATAATAACGGCATTCGAACGTACAAGGGCACCGAGGAAGAGCGCGCCGACGGCGGCAAGATTGCCGACATCGTGAGCCTGCCCGAGACCGTCGTCCTTTCGTTCAACCAGGGCATTGACGCCAACTCCATGGATGACATGATGGGTTCGTCCAGCGAGAATAACAACAACGCCGCCCAGGCCATGCCCACCCCCGAGCAGATGGCGGCAATGACGCCCGAGCAGCTCGCCGAGATGCAGCAGAAGGCCGCGGCGGCGCAGAACATGCAAAAGCAGATTGATACCGACGGCGGTAAGATCACCATGAAGAGCCTGCGCCTAGGCGTTGAAGGCGGCCTAATCGACCAGGGCAAGCTCGTCGAGGGCGCCAACGATATGGCGGACAAAATGGGCTCCATGTCGGGTTCCATCGTGACCCAACGCGCCGTGAGCTATGTACAAGACGAGTACAAGGCTCAGGGCATCGACCCCGCCGACGTGCAGAACGCCTATCTGGGCCGCATGGCAACCACGATGTTTGGTCTGTGCCTGATCTCGCTCATCGCCACCATCCTGACCGGCGCCGTGGCCTCGCGCACCGCCTGTTCCATCGCACGCGACCTGCGCCGCGAGACCTTCAACAAGGTTATGCACTTCTCGCCGGCCGAGGTGGGCAAGTTTAGCCAGGCCTCGCTCATCACCCGCTGCACCAACGACATTCAGCAGATTCAGATGGCCGCAACCCTGTTTATCCGCATGTGCCTGATGGCCCCCGTCATGGGCATCGTCGCCGTCATGCGCGTCCTGGCCAACCACACCGGCCTGGAGTGGACCATCGCCGTGGCCATCATCGCGGTCTCGGCCGTCGTCGGCGTGCTTATGGGCCTCACCATGCCCAAGTTCAAAAAGATGCAAAGCTTTGTGGACCGCGTGAACCTCACCGCCCGCGAGCTGCTCGACGGCCTTATGCCCATACGCTCGTTCAACCGCGAGGAGCATGAGCTCGAGCGTTTTGACAAGGCTTCGCTCGACCTAATGACCACGCAGCTCTACACCAATCGTGCCATGAGCTTTATGATGCCGCTCATGATGCTCGTCATGAACTGCATCACCGTGCTTATCGTCTGGTTTGGCGCGCAGGGCGTGTCCGATGGCGTGATGCAGGTCGGCAACATGATGGCGTTTATCTCCTATACCATGCAGATCGTCATGGCGTTTATGATCCTCACCATGGTTTCGGTCATCCTGCCCCGCGCCGAGGTCGCAGCCGAGCGCGTGGAAGAGGTCATCACCTGCCCCACGAGCATCAACGACCCCGCCTCGCCCAAACTGCCCGCGGCCAGCGCACCGCGCGGTGAGCTCACCTTCCGCGACGTGAGCTTCCAGTATCCCGATGCCCGCGCCGACGTCATTAGCGGCGTGAACTTCACCACGCATGCCGGTCAGATGCTCGGCATCATTGGTTCCACGGGCTCGGGCAAGTCCACGCTCGTACAGCTGATTCCGCGCTTATACGACGTCACGGGCGGCAGCATTTCGCTCGATGGTATCGACGTGCGCGATATGACCCTTTCCGAGCTTCGCCGCCGCATTGGTTACATCCCTCAGCAGGGGCTTCTGTTCTCGGGCACCGTGGAGAGCAACCTTAAGTTTGCCGGCGACATGGTAAGCGACGAGAACATGCACGAGGCCGCGCGCATCGCCCAAGCCGAGGACTTTATCGCCGAGCGCGAGGGCGGCTACGACTCCCCCATCAGCCAGGGCGGCTCCAATGTCTCGGGCGGTCAGCGCCAGCGTCTGGCCATCGCCCGCGCGTTGGCAAAAAAGCCCGAGGTCCTGGTGTTCGATGACTCGTTTAGCGCCCTCGACTACAAGACCGACGCGCGCCTGCGCGAAGAGCTTGCCAAAAACGTTACCGACGCCGCGCTCGTTGTCGTAGCCCAGCGCATCGCGACCATCATGCACGCCAACCAGATCATCGTGCTCGACGACGGCCACGTGGTGGGCACTGGTACGCACGAGGAGCTGCTGCACAGCTGCCCGGCGTACCTGGAGATCGCACAGTCGCAGCTTTCCGCCGAGGAGCTGGGGCTCACTCAAGAAGAAATTGCAGCCGTTATGGAGGGAGGCGAGCACTAATGGCAGACGAGACCAAGACTCAGATTCCCAGGCCCACCCGCCAGCGCGGTCCCATGGGCCGCATGGGTGGCATGGGCCGCGGCGAGAAGGCCAAGGACTTTAAGGGCGCCATGCGGCAGTTGCTCGGCTATATCGGTCAACACAAGGTTGCCGTGCTTGCCGCCGTCGCCTTTGCCGTGTGCTCGGTCGTCTTTAACATTGTGGGACCCAAGGTGCTCGGCCAGGTTACGACCAAGCTGTTCGAAGGCCTGGTCGCCAAGGTCAACGGTACCGGCGATGTCGACTTTGCCTGGATCGCCAAGACGCTCGGCTTTTTGCTCTGCCTGTATCTGGCAAGCTCTGTTTGCAGCCTCATCCAGGGCTGGCTCATGACCGGCGTCACGCAAAAGATTTGCTACCGCATGCGCAAGGAGATCGCCGCCAAGATCGCTGTCGTGCCGATGAGCTACTTTAACGGACACAGCAAGGGCGATGTGCTCAGCCGCATCACCAACGACGTCGATACGCTGGGTCAGTCGCTCAACCAGAGCGTGACGCAGCTCATCACGTCGGTGACGCAGATTATCGGCGTGCTCGTCATGATGCTGTCGATCAGCCTGCCGCTTACCGGCGTCACCGTGCTCACACTGCCGGCCGCCGCGATTATCCTGACCGTGATGATTCATTTCTCGCAGCCGTACTTCCGCGAGCAGCAGCAGGTCCTGGGCACCGTCAACGGCATTATCGAGGAGGACTTTGCCGGCCAGAACGTCATTCAGGTGTTCGACCGCGCCGAGGCCTCAATCGAAGAGTTCGACCGTCAAAACGACCGCCTCTTTATTAGTGGCTGGCGCTCGCAGTTCCTGTCGGGCCTGATGATGCCGCTTATGAGCTTGGTGGGCAACATGGGCTACGTGGGCGTGGTCGTGGTGGGCGCACAGCTCGCGCTGACCGGCAATGCCACGCCCGGCGACATCCAGAGCTTTATCCAGTACGTTCGCAACTTTACGCAACCCGTGCAGCAGCTGGGCAACGTGAGCAACACGATGCAGTCTATGGCCGCTGCCACCGAGCGCGTCTTTGAGTTCCTGGCCGCGCCCGAGGAGGAGCAGAAGGCCGACGCGCAGATTCCCGAAAAGCGCCCTGGCCATGTGGAGTTTGACCACGTCAAGTTTGGCTACACGCCCGACAAGACCATCATCCACAACTTTAGCTGCGAGGCACAGCCCGGCCAGACCATCGCCATCGTCGGTCCCACCGGCGCCGGCAAGACCACGCTCATTAAGCTGCTACAGCGCTTCTACGACGTGGACGGCGGCTCGCTGCGCGTCGATGGCGTCGACGTACGCGATTGGGACCGCGCGGCACTGCGCGGCGAGTTTGCCATGGTGCTGCAGGATACGTGGCTGTTTAACGGCACCATCCGCGAGAACATCCGCTACGGACGCCCCGATGCAAGCGATGCCGAGGTCGAGGCCGCTGCACGCGCTGCACGCTGCGACCACTTTATCCATACGCTCGCCGGCGGTTACAACTTTATGATCAACGAGGAAGGCACCAACCTTTCGCAGGGCCAACGCCAGCTCGTGACCATTGCCCGCGCCATTTTGGCCGACCGGCCGGCGCTGATTTTGGACGAGGCGACATCCAACGTCGATACCCGCACCGAGGAGCTTATTCAGCGCGCCACGGATGCGCTGATGCAGGGCCGTACCAGCTTTGTTATCGCACACCGCCTGTCCACGATCCGCAACGCCGACGTGATCTTGGTAATTCGCGACGGCGACATCGTCGAGAAGGGCACGCACGACGAGCTGCTCGCCCAGGGCGGCTTCTACGCCGACCTGTACAACTCGCAGTTCGACGAAGCGGCGTAAATTCTGCCGCAGGGAACGAATAACACCCGAGAACGGGGGCGCAGGACAACCTGCGCTCCCGTTTTTTGTTCTGCGACCCTCAAACCGCCTCCCCTGGGACCAAATTGACGACCTCTTCCAAGCCGCGTGGCATCATTCCATTCCAGGGCCAGCCAACGTTTACCCAGATAAAACCTGCCAAAATAAACCTGTCCCTTTTTGGCAGGTTTTGGGGTGATGAGGGCTTGCACTTTAGCGTGCGACAGCGGATAATGCCGAGCATTCGACAATACACACTTTGTCTTATTTGATTGAGGAGGCCCCGTATGGCCATGGAATTCAAGCGCAGGCTGCCGATCCCCATGGAAATCCGCGAGGAAATGCCGCTTTCCGCCGATCTTACCGCCAAAAAACAGGCATTCGACGCCGAGGTCGCCAAGGTCTTTACCGGCGAGGACGCGCGCAAGGTGCTCATCATCGGCCCGTGCTCTGCCGACCGCGAGGACTCGGTGCTTGAGTACATGAGCCGACTGGCCAAGGTCGCCGAAGAGGTCAAGGACAAGCTCATCATCATTCCGCGCGTCTATACCAACAAGCCGCGCACCAAGGGCACTGGCTACAAGGGCCTGCTGCACAACCCCAACCCCGAGGCTCCCGACGACCTGCTCGAGGGCGTCAAGGCCATCCGCCATATGCACCTGCGCGTCATCGAGGAGACCGGTTTCTTTACCGCCGATGAGATGCTCTACCCGTCCAACTACCAGTACCTCGTCGACCTGCTGAGCTACGTCGCCGTGGGCGCGCGCTCGGTCGAGAACCAGGAGCATCGTCTGGTGTCGAGCGGCATTTCGGTGCCTGTGGGCATGAAGAACCCCACCGCCGGTTCCACCACCGTTATGCTCAACTCCATCTACGCCGCCCAGGCACATCAAAGCTTCATCTTCCGCAACTGGGAGGTCGAGTGCGACGGCAATCCGCTCGCGCACGCCGTCATGCGTGGCTACATTGGTCTCGACGGTCGTACCTACCCCAATTACCACTACGAGCATCTGGAGCGTCTGGCTGAGCGCTATACCGAGCATGCCGGCTACGCCAACCCGGCGGCGATCATCGACTGCAACCACGACAACTCGGGCAAGCGCCCGCTGGAGCAGCACCGCATCTGCAAGGAGGTGCTCGACAGCTGCCGCCGCAACGAGTCCATCTCCAAGCTGGTCAAGGGCTTTATGATCGAATCCTACCTGGAGGACGGCAACCAGTCTGTCGACGGCGGCGTCTTTGGCAAGTCCATCACCGACCCGTGCCTGGGCTGGGAAAAGACCGACTACCTCATCCACGAGATCGCAGAGCGGGTTTAGTTACGCGGTTTTACTAAACCGCGTAACTACTCGACGCTGCGCGGGCCGCATTTGGACAATCTGACGCTCAACTTCAAGGGCGCGACCAGAAGGTCAGCGCCCTTTCGTTTCACGTCACCTTGTCTCAAATGCGGCCCGCTCGCTGTCCGTCCTCTACCTGCGGCGCCGTCTTGCTCCGGACGCGACAGTTAGGGACGTTCCTTTTCTGCCGGCAGTCTGGGACATTCCTTGGGGTAGTCGTTGGGGACGCTCTTGTTTGACTAGTCGTTTAAGAACGTCCCCCATGACCACCGCAAAAAAGCGCCGCCGCGGACGCTCACGCATCCGCGGCGGCCTGCACTAAATCGCGACGACTGCTGGCACCTTAGCGTTCTACCGAGCAGATCGCCCGCTCTTTACCTCGTTCGACCGATTATCCCTCGTATACGATACGGCCATCGGAGACAGTGAACAGAATCTTGGTATCGGAGATCTTCTTGGGATCGCAATGAAGAATGTCTTGGTCGAGCACCGTGATGTCGGCGAGCTTGCCCACCTCGAGCGTACCGATTTTATCCTCCATGTAGTTCTCGAAGGCAACGTTTTTGGTGTATGCCTCGAGCGCCTGATATGCCGTGATGGCCTGCTCGGGCCAACGGTACATATCGGTGTCCTCCTCCTCGGGATACGGGCTGTTGCGCGTAACGGCCACCTCGATCTCCTCGAGCGGCGCATAGCCGGTGACCGGGCCATCGCTCGCACCGGAGATAAAGCAGCCGGCCTCGAGCATATTCTTGACGGGGTAGAACTTCATGGCGCGATCCTCGCCCACAAAGGCGATCTCGAGGTCGCACAAAGGATCGTGATACATCCACAGGAACTGCAACGCGCACACGATGTCGAGATCGACGACGCGCTGAATGTCCTCGTCGGTGATTGCACACACATGCGTCATGGTGTTGCGGCGATCATCGCGCTCACCGTTCTCCTTGACGCAGCGCTCGTAGGCATCGAGTGTATTGTGGACGGCGCCATCTCCGATCGCGTGAACATGAATCTGAACACCCTCTTTGTCGAGGGCGGCCACCATGTCGCTGAACTCCTGCTGATCCCAGACGGACTCGCCGTGCCAGTTATCGCCCTTACCGGCGGCGGAGGTATATGGCTCGAGCATCACGGCGCTGCCGCCCTCGGTAACGCCATCGGAGTAGATCTTAACCGTACCGGTAGAGATCATGTTGCTATCGAACTTCTTGAGGTCCTTCACGGTTTTAAGGGCCTCTTCAGCCGTAATGCCGGGCCTAATGGTAGGAAGTACTCGCATGCGCAGGTTAAGCTTGCCATCTTTCTCAAGGTCAGTATAGAACTGGCAATCCTGTGCCGTAGAATCTCCCACGACGCTTATGTTGGTAATGCCGGTGATGCCGTATTTCGTAGCCACCTGCTGGTACTTGTCGATAGCGTTCTCAAGCTCCTTGTCCGTATGCTCGACGGAGACAACCTCCCTCACCATAGCTGCAGCAGAATCGATCAAGTAGCCAGTCGCCTCGCCGTTTGCATCGCGGGTGATGATGCCGCCCGTGGGATTGGGGGTATCGTTATCGATGCCCGCAAGCTCGAGCGCACGGCTGTTGACCCACACCGAATGATAGGAAACATCGGTCAGCATGATGGGCTTATCGGAGCAGATCTCATCGAGGATGGACTTGTTGGGGCCGGGATTGGTGCCATCCTCTTGCTCGAAGGCGTTGATCATGAACGAGCCGCCAACGTAAGCCTCATCATCGGGATGCTTGGTTACAAAATCACTGACCGCCTTCTTATACTCATCGATCGTGGTAGCCTTGGTAAGATCGATTTCGTACAGCGCAGTCACCCAGTTGCCCGGAGCGTGGATATGGCCGTCCATAAAGCCGGGGATCACCATACCGCCATCAAGATCGATGACGCGCGTGTTGTCATCGATGTACTCGTCAACACCGGAGTCTTCGCCTACATATACGATCTTGTTGCCCGAGACAGCCAGGGCGGCCGCGGTGTCGCCCTCTTTGACCATCGTCTGAATCGTGCCGTTACGAAAGACGATGGATGCCTTATCGGAACTCGCGCTGCCGGTGCTTCCGGCATTTGAAGAATTGTTGGCGCAACCGGCGGCACCCACCGCAACAGCCGCGGCGCCCAACGTGCTCAGGCCGAGAAAGCTTCTACGGGAAACGGGGGGGATAGAGGTCTTCATATAACCCACCTTTCAGTTGACATCGCCGCGCTTTTGCGACGCTTGCTATCACCTGAATACCACCCCCGGGTATAAACTTGTCTGCACAAACGGGGTTATTGCCGTAAGCGGAGGCTTATATCCCCTATAACCCTGCCTTTAACCTGCCCAAAAGCTCTGAAGAAGCTCGGACCGCGATGAGACACCGCATTTACGGAATATCGTGTGAACATGCGATTTGACCGTGCCGACAGAGATAAACAATTCATTCGCTATGGCGCGGTTATCCTGGCCATCGAGCAGAAGGTCGAGCACTTCGCGTTCACGCGCGGAGATATCGTGCTGGTCGCAGAATGCCGAGAAGCGGACCTCCGCAATCTGCTTGGCAGAGGTGCCAGACGTTGTGGGCGGAGCAGAAAAGCGCAACGACAAGATCCGCGACGCCGCACGAACGGTATATATCGCGGCCACCACGCTCATGATGTTCTCTGAGATGTTTCTGCCGTAGGCAAAATACAGGTAATCAATGACTTCGATCTGCCCAATATTCAGCCCGAGAACGCGTACATCCTCGATCAGAACAAACACCGTCAACACAGCCATCACAATAAGAAACCTGCCGTAGCGTGCATAGAAGCTCTTTCGCGCCAACGGCTTGCTTTTGCGGTAGCAGACGAAAATCATGCCAAACGCCACGAACATGAACAAGGAGCGCAACGCATAAAATGCGAGTTGTTTGATTGAATCGGGCTGCAAAACAAGCGACATGGCCTCGAAAGCAGAAAAGACGATGCAGGGCACGAGCATATGAAGCCGGCTCGTCTTGTTTACGATCGCCAATGCAAATGCCCACATGCTCGCCATGATTCCAATCGATAGGACGAGTTTCGTTATGGGATGAGTCATGGGAAATTGGCTGCTGAGGATATCTGCCATCATCTTACTGCCCTGATACTCATCGAGGAATACGATGGCGCTTTCGAGCATGTCGAAGAAAAAGAAGGCCGAGACCGTCAAGTAGCTTGTTCGATGTGAGACGAGGTATGCGCATACCGATACGCACACCGCCACCATGCAAACCAAGACGAATGTGATTCCGTAGAAGAAGTAGAACGTACTCACTACCGGGCCTTTCGCTTATTGATATGTGCTAAGGATAAACTTTACGCCAAAGACATGCAGATCGCTGTCTTCAGCGCAAAATCCAGCCAAAGAAAGGAAGGGTGGAAGACGCATATCCCCCACCCCAGCGCATGGGCGAAACTAGCCGGTGATGCGGGTGCCGGAGAGGCCGGCCATGGCCTCGGCGATGGTAGTCGTTGGGGACGTTCTTGTTTGACTAGTCGTTTAAGAACGTCCCCAAAGACTACCCAGAATGAGAGTGGATAATCTCCCGTTTTTGGCCTATATCAGCGCTAAAAGTGGGAGATTATCCACTCTCGTCGAGCGGACGTCCGATAATCCGCTCTCATTCTCTCTTGGAACCCTCCGTCCCCGAGGAATCGAGGCTCGTCTGCCGAATGGTCGATGCGGCCGTCCTGAGTCCATGTCACACTCATAGATGGCCTGACCCAACTTGGAAGGAGCCTCCATGAGCCTTGAGAACGTAGCCCTGCGCGCCGCCACGCTTGATGACCTGACCGGCATCGCCGCCATCTACAACCAGCTGTGGTGCAACACGCTGCGCAACCGCGGCGACGTCGAAGCCGCCGATTTCTGCGCACGCTTTAACATCGCCATGCAGCTGCAGCGTTCCCCCATCGCACTCGTCGCCGAGGCCGAGGGCCGCATTATCGCCGCCTGCTGCATCGGCATCTTCGAGGACGGCAAGCCGCGTACCAATCCCACCTGGGAGCCCTGTTACGACGAGCTGTTTATCCAGGCAACCGAGATGGCAAAGACCGCCGACGCCAAGCTCGAGGGCTCGCTCTTTGGCGACAGTCGTGAAAAGGCCACGGCCGACCGCTTTGCCGCCACGGGCAACGAGTATGCCCAGGGCCAGCTCAACCTGATCATCATCGTTCCCGAGTGGCAGGGCAAGGGACTCGGCCGCGAGCTCATCGACCTTGCGCGCGCTGAGCTCGCCAAGGCAGGCTGCACCAAGTTCTTCCTGATGAGCGACTGCAACTCCGACTGGCAGTTCTACGAGCACCTCAACATGAAGCGCATCCTAGAAGATCACAGCCAGGACACCGGCGACGGCTTTATCGTCTACATGTACGGAGGCGACACGCAGGATTAGCCTGCACACCTAAGCCGCACGGCCCGCCGTTCAGCTGAAACCACCACACAAAAAGTCCGCCGACCATTGAAGTCGGCGGACTTTCGCGTGCGGACAATCAAGCGCTGTTCACCATGGAACTGCTATTTACAGCGCGCCTTAGGCTGCTGCTGGGTGATGCAGTGGATGTTGCCGCCGCCGTAGATAACTTCACGGGTCATGATACCGATGACTTCGCGGTCCGGATAAGCAGCTTGGATATCTTTGAGCGCCTGGGCGTCATTGGGATCGCCGAACTGCGGTACAAGCACCGCACCGTTAATGGGCAGGAAATTGAGATAGCTCGGTTCGAAAGCATCCTCGGGAGTACGCGGCAGCACGCCTTCGACGGGATCGATCGTGCTGGCCTCTTCTTCGGTCATATATACCGATGTCGCAGGCATGATCACCTTGTGGATCTTGAGCTTGCGACCCTTGGCATCCGTGGCCTCGGAGAGCGTCTTGTACGCCTCCTGGCACTCCTTGTAGAACTTGTGGTTGGGATCGTCGGTCCACATGCAGCAGACTTCGCCGGGCGCACTAAAGCATGCGACGTCGTCCACATGGCCGTTCGTTTCGTACGGATCGATTCCGTCCTTGATCCAGATAACCTTCTCGATACCGAGATACTCAGAGAGTTTCTCCTCAATCTGCTCCTTGGTGTATTGCGGGTTGCGATCCTCGTTGAGCAGACACATCTCGGTGGTCACGACGGTGCCTTGACCATCACAGTTGAACGAGCCGCCCTCGAGGATGTAATCCTCGGGACGATAACGGTTAACCTGCTCAAGCTGTGCCACCTGCAGGCCAATGGAAGCGTCCTTGTCCCACGGGAAATACAGGCCGTCAATGAAACCGCCGTAAGCATTAAAGTGGAAGTGCGAAAGGGCCACCTCACCATTGTCATTAACGAGGAATGCCGGGCCGGGGTCGCGAATCCAGCTGTCGTTGTACTCCATGTGGATAACGCGCACGTTCTCAACGCCGTCGAAGATCTCACACACCGCGGGGAAGTCTTCGGTGTTGACGCCCACAGTGATGGGCTGAAAGCGTGCAACGGTCTTGATGATCTCGGTGAAGACCTTCTGCGCCGGCTTGGCGCCGCAGCGCCACACGTCGGAGCGGTGCGGCCATAGAATCCAGGTGCGCTCCTGCTCCTCATACTCACCGGGCATATAGAACCCGTCCTTCTTAGGCGTGGATTCACTCTCGTAGATTGTCTTCATTTCAAGCTCCTAAATCTCGGTGCTTTTGCTTGACGAGACCATGATGCGGCCGCACCGAGATGTTCTCAATGGTCCCTCGAGCCCCTTTCAACGACCGACGGTATACCATTCGCTGACCTAAAGTTCTATTCAGGCCGAGAACATGACATACTGGGTTCCACAATGGAAAGGACGCCCTATGCCCCCATGCAATAAACAGCAGACTATTGAGTTGGACGGCACGACCTGGACTGCTCTCAACGAGCTCGCGCTTGCAATCCACGCATCACACGGTATTGATAAGCTGCAAAAGGAGACCCTCGAGGGAACGACAGGGCTCGTGCCCCATCGGATCGCCATGTTCGACCTGATCGAGGCGGCGGACAGTGATACCCCACGCTACGTCCATCCTGCAAGCAGCGGAATGGACGACCGCGCACTGAGCGACTACTACAACCGCTACGCCGCGATGGACTATACAACATGGAGCTTTGACCTACATAAGATCGGCGTCTACCGCGACCTCGACCTCGTCGACGTCGAGCGACGTGATGCCACGCCCATCTATCGCAAATGGATGGAACCGCAGGGCGTCTACTTTGGCTGTACGGCCACGCTCGCGCACAACGACAGCCCGCTAGGAAGCATCGCCCTGTTTCGCGAACGCACGGCCGGAGACTTTACCGACACCGAGCTCGCAATCCTGCTCGAAATCGCTCGGCACGCGAGCCTCGCGCTCGCCAACCTCTATCCTCGGGGCATTAAACTCACCCAGACCGAAGACACAAACCAGCTGAATGCCTTCATTGCAGAACATAATATCCAACCGCGCGAAGCCGAAGTCATGCGGCTCATGCTCGACGGCAAAACGAACAAACAGATGGCAAACGAGCTATTCATAAGCGAGTCAACCGTAAAGAAGCACGTCAACGCCATCTATCGCAAGCTCGGCGTCAGCAACCGACTGGGCCTTATGACTGCCGCGCAAAACATCCTGCGATAAAAAAGGCGACCTCCATACGGAGAACGCCCTTTGATTTCGCCATTTGAATTAGTGTCGGCTCTGGCTCAAAGAGTAGACGGGGTCATTTTGCTAGGTTTTATCTGGGTAAACGCCAATACGACACCCAAACCTCTACAGAAGGAACAGGCACTTATGTGGTGGTTCAGAAAGGAAACGGCCCGCTCCGGAGGTTTATCTCAATCTGTAACAAGTAGAGGCGATTTATTAAGCTAGACGTTACAGATTGAGACGTTGGAGACAGCGCAGAAATAGCCGTCGCATTTGTGTTGGTTTTGAACTCTCCGCGACGGGATGCTAGACTGGCGACGTATACATTCGCGCCAGAACACGGGTCGCATGAAGAAAAGGAGATGCCATGGCGCCTATCGCACCGCTCAAGATGCTCGTCGCTCCTGCCGCCAAGGCCATCGCCCGCCTGAGCGACTCACTCACCTACGACGATGTCCCCTGTCTTGTCGACGAACGTACGGACAGCTGCCCTTACCTGGGCCACATCCCCTACTTTGCGCCTAAACTCGCTTCTGACCCCGAGCACCGCGAGCGGTAATCCAAGATGCAGCAAGCGCCGCGCAGCTCGCGGCGTTACTGTTTTGGTGCAAAGAAACCTGTCCCCCTTGCACCAACGCCGGGATTATCGACGCTGCGGCCGCGGCGCGATATGAGGCGCGAAACCTCGCCCAACAACACACCGATTACCACGCCCACGAGAATCGGCAGCTTTGTCATCTCGGCGGGTGAGCTGTTGAGCGGCACAATCGTGGCGACAATCGAAAGCACAAGCTCCACCACGGGAATCGCAAGTGCCACCGCGAGCACCTTGCCCTCGAAGGGCGCGCGGAACACGCGCGGGCGATCGTCGTATTTGCGCAGGCGCCAAAACGCCGGGAACATCGGAATATAGCTCATAAGCAGGAAGACGACGTTCATCGAGAAGAAAACCCAAAAGACGTCGGAGCCCTCGCCCAGCGGAATCTGAAGCAGTAGTACCAGGCTGGCAAAACAACCGTTAATGAGTGCCGAGCCATTGGGCATGCCGGTCTTCTTGGACACCAGCGCAAAGGGACGCGGCATATTGCCGTGACGCGCGGCATAGCTCGCCACGTTGTTGACGCCAAAGCTCCAGCAGATCATGTTGGCGAACAGCGTCACCAAAAAGGCCGCGCCCACGACCATCGTCAGCGGATGGCTGCGCCCCAACATGGCGGCGACCGCGTCCACAATGCCCGAATCAAGCGAAAGCCGCTCGGTGGGAACCGCGGCTCCAATGCCGATGCCGCAGATAATGTAGATTGCCGCAATGGCAACGCCACCGGCGATAACCGCCTTGGGGATATCACGCGACGGGTTTTTCATCGTGCTGGCAAAGGTCGCGACCACTTCGAAGCCCATAAAGTTGAACAGGATGATCGATAGGTACGTCAACGAATTGGTGTCGCCCAAATCTGGAATGAAGGTCTTAAACGACATGTCGTTGGCAAAGCCGTTATTGCAGGCAAACCAGATGCCAACGATTCCCACCACGGCGGTAATGAGCACCTTGATGACGGCACCGCCGTCCATGACCCAATCGGCCTCGGCCACCGGGTGCATCGCCATGACCGTGACGCCCCACACAAAGGCAAGCTCGATGGCAATTCGGGCCCCAAGCGAAAATTCGATGCCCCATACCGCATTGATGACACTGGGGAACATACAGGCGATACTTGCAACCCACAGTGGAAAGTTGACCCAGTAGCACCAGGAGCAGCAGGCACCCCAACGGTCGCCCAAGCCCAGGCGAACCCAATCGTACAGGCCGCCCTCGGAATCGAACACCGTACCGAGCTCGGCCACCACCAGGCCATAGGGAAGCAAAAACGTAATGATGAGGAAGATCCACCAGAAGAACTGCACGTTGCCCATGGCAGATGCCGGAGCAGCCGCCTCGATGGTAAATACGACGCAGATAACCGAGAGGATGACCTCGAACAGGGAGAACTTTTTACCTGCCATGGTACGCTCCCCCTACAGCAAAAAAGATGGCATCTGCACCGAAGGCGCAGCCCAAGGTAGGGTTACAGGCCGCGTCACCGGTGCAGGTGCCATCCCAAGGAGAAGAAGGGATGCAATTGTTGGACCAACGCTCGCGGAACAGGCGCATGTAGATGACGATACGCTGGTACATGGATACTCCGATCAAGACGGCCGCGCTCGCGACCGGGAACTTTCGGCAATTGGATACGCGCCTGACCTGGGATATCCAAGCGAACAATTGGCCTAACCCGCGATAGGTCCCAGGCCAGGCGGGTATCCAATCGAAGGGGAGGGGCGCTCCGGCGTGGAGGCAGCGGAGCGCCCGGGGAAAGCCCGGCCGGCCGGCCAGTCGGCCCCGTTCGCCCGGCCGGCCGGCCTCCGGGGTGCGGCGGCTCCCGTGAAGGAGGGGCGCCGCGCCCCGGCAAGCCAGGCTACTAGGCGGACGGCTCCTGCTGCGTGATGCAGTGGATGTTGCCGCCGCCGTAGACGACCTGGTCGGACTTGACGCCCACGCACTTGTAGACGCCCTCGCCCCAGACCTCGTCG
>NZ_JBQKHC010000018.1:0-44612 GCF_052118485.1 Collinsella sp. LCP21S3_C7
ATAGACGGACCGACCGTCCGGCTGAGTCTGGGAAGAGGTGCCGGGCGGCGGGCGGAGCATGGCCACCGGACCCATCGAAACACATCTCCACCATTCCTTCAACTGGGAAAACGGCGCCCCCGGGGCCCGAGAGGGGCCGCGGGGACGTTCGGTTAACTGCGGGAGCGTGCCATCAGCTCAATGTGTTCGGTTGAGATCGGAAATCAACCGGAATTGAAACGGGAAAATCGCTGCTTGCCGGTCGTGAGGTCAATAATCGTTGGCGAGCGGCTATACGAAAAGGGCCAGGATCTAAACCCCGGCCCTTCTGACATGTCTATGGTTGCTGTCGCATGCAGCGGACGGACTAGAACATCTGCTCGTAATCGCTGTGCTTTTTGGCCGAACGCACCAAAAATTCCTGGTTGGTATTAGTGCCCTTAAGGCCCTTGATAAACGACGCTGCCGCGCGCTCGGTATTGTTCATGCCGGCGAGGATGCGGCGCAGGCCAAAGACAAACGGGCGCATCTGCTCGTCGACCAACAGGTCCTCGTTGCGCGTGCCCGAGGCAACGGGGTCGATGGCCGGGAAGATGCGGCGGTCGGCCAGATCGCGATCGAGCTTGAGCTCCATGTTGCCGGTGCCCTTGAACTCCTCAAAGATGACCTCGTCCATCTTGGAGCCGGTATCGATAAGGGCGGAAGCAAGGATGGTGAGTGAGCCGCCGTTTTCGATATTGCGGGCAGCACCCAGGAAGCGTTTAGGCGGATACAGGGCCGCCGAATCGACGCCGCCCGAAAGGATGCGGCCCGAGGCGGGCGCCGCCAGGTTGTACGCACGGGCAAGACGCGTGATAGAGTCGAGAACCACCACGACGTCGCCGCCCAACTCCACGATGCGCTTGGCGCGCTCGATGACGAGCTCGGCCACGCGGGTATGGTTGTCGGCGGGCATATCGAAGGTGGAGGCCACGACCTCGCCCTCAATGGAGCGCTGCATATCGGTGACCTCTTCGGGGCGCTCGTCGACGAGCAGGCAGATGAGGTGCACCTCGGGGTTGTTGATCGAGATAGACTGGCAGATCTTCTTGAGAATCGTGGTCTTACCGGCCTTGGGCGGTGACACGATCAGGCCACGCTGACCCTTGCCGATCGGCGACACGATATCGATGGCGCGACCGGTAATGGAATCCTTGCCATGCTCCATGCGCAGCGGCTCATTGGGGTAGACCGGCGTGAGATCGCCGAACTTGGGGCGGTTACGGGCCTGCTCAGGATCAAGACCGTTGACGGTCGTAATTTTGGCGAGACCGGCACGCTTGTCGCCGCCGCGCGAGGGGCGAAGCGAACCCTCGATCACGTCGCCCGTGCGCAGACGCGCGGAGCGGATGAGGTAGGCGGGCACGAAGGCGTCGTCATTGGACTTCATGTAGCCGTGGGCATGGATGATGCCGGAGCTGTCCGGGCGAATCTGCAGGATGCCCTTAATATCGCGGAAGCCCTCGGCCTTCGCGGCTGTGGTGTAGATCTCTTCGACGAGCTCGGCCTTCTTCTTGCCGGTCGTCTCGATCTCGAACTCCTTGGCCTTCTCGCGCAGCTCGGCGACCTTCATGGCCGCGAGCTCCTCGCGCGAAAGCGTGGGCTCAGTCGGAGCAGCATTGCGCTCCTTATTGCGCTGTTTGCGGTCGCGCTGACGGCTGCGGCGGTCGTTGTTACGATCATCCTTGCGCTCGCTGCGCTCATCGTTACGCTTGTGCTGACGGCGGTTGGGGCGGGAACCCTCTTCGGCCTCAGCGCTCTCGACGGCAGGTGTCGTGGGCGCATCGGCGGTCGCCGGGGTCTCGCCGTCCGACTTAGCGTCGGACTCGGGCTGTTGCTCAGCATCCCCCTGCTGTTCGGCAGACTTGGTCTTGGAAGATTTCTTGCGCGTGCGCTTGGGCTTCTCGCCTGCCGACCGATCGGCGCCCTCCGTCTCGGGAGTCGTGTCGACACTCGCCTCGGTAGACTCAGCTACCGCAGATTCGGCGCCGGACTTCGCCTCTGCCTTAGCTGGGCGTTTGGCTGCGGTGTGACGGCTGCGCCCGGGACGAACGTCGGCAGACTCGGCAGCGGCAGAAACAGCGACCTCAGGAACATCAGCACCCTCGGCCGAAACCACGACAGCCGCTGTAGGCTCGACGAACGCCGGGGCATCTTGGACAGAAGCCGCGGCAGCGGCCGCCTTCTCCGCCTCGACAAATGCCTTGGGCTTGCGGCCGCGGCGATGCGGGCGCAAAGCAGGATCGACGACAAATGCAGCGCCGGCCTCGGCAGGCACGACAGACTCAGCAGAGGAAGCGTCCTCCTCCGCCGCAGAGCGAACCGGGGTCTCGGCGGCATCGAACGAAACCTGCTCGGCAGCCTGCTGGACCTTGGCCGCCGTGCGACGGCGCGTGCGCGGAGCCGGCGTTTCTGCTACCTGCTCGGGAGCCGGAGCCGAAGGCGCCTCGGGGGCGGACGGAGCCGCGAGCTCGGTCAGAGCCGCGGCATCGCGCTCGGCGGCACGACGGCGAGCACGAACAACCTGGGCTTCGCTGATCTGCGCAAGCGCGCGGGCCTGCGCAACCTCATCTGAAAGCGGCGCCGAAACCTCGGCTGAAACCGGACGCTTGGCACGCGTCGTGCGCGTGGTGCGGCGTTTGGGCTTTGCAGCCTCATCGCCATCCGCAGCGGGCTTGGCCACACGACGCGTGCGCTTGGGCTTCACGAGCGCAGCCTCCTCCCCGGTAGCAGGCGCGACGGGAACAGGGTTCTCACTCGAAGCCGAGGCAGCGTTCTGGTGTGTCTCGGGGACCGACGCCTGCGACGGTGCGGGTTTCGCGATCTGGTCCAACGCAACCGGTGCAGTGGGAGTGGTTTGTGCCGTGCTTATTTCATTTTCTTGCTGTTGATCAGACACAGTGTTTGCTCAACTTTCTTTTAAAGCCCTGTGATCACATGCTCCCTGCATAAACCTTCAGGGCGGCTAAACAGTCTAGCTCCGTTCAAAACACAACGGGCATCATTGATCTGTATCGAGATGATTGCGTCAAATACGCAGCGTTAGTGTAACACAACCGCCACCACCTGCAACTTAGTCATTGGACGTTCTTATACAACTGGTCAAAAGGGACACTCTCCCTCAAAAGCGCTTCCTCTGTCGCACCAGAGGAGTGAAGCCGTGGCATCCGGAATAGCCGCGCCACGAAACGCGCCTATCTACTACGTTTGACCCGCGACCCCTGACCATCCCCTCGATCTTCCTAAAATCGCAAGCCCGCTACCTGCGGTTTTAATATCGTACTTTTCGGCATGGTTCGGGGTATGCGACTAAACGTAGTAGATAAGCCCGATTCGTGGCGGACGGTTTCGCACCGCTCTCCCACCGGACAAAAATGATCCGTTTTTCTCCGTCCCCAAGGGGTCGTTTTCAAAACGTTCGCGGATTACGGTGCAAGAACGGCGTAAGCCAACCATACCCTGCATTTTTAATATTCGGCAAGCCGTCTACCTGCGATTTTATTTTCGCTGCTGTTGCTATGGTCGCCAGGCAGCGATTCAGCCCCGTAAACCGGTATAGTTGCGTTTTTGTAGCATTTTCCAACACGCCAAAAGCCCCGCCAAACGCAAAAAGCCCGACCTCCGCATGGAGATCGGGCTTATAGGGCTCAGCAAAGCCAAACCTACACGGTCAAACGACCCGTAGATTACATCTGCTCGGGTGCAGAAACGCCAACCAGAGTGAGCACCAGGGCGAGCGTCACGCGGACGGCGTCGCAAGCGGCCAGACGGGCGCGCGAAAGCTCGGGATCGACGGGACGGCCCTCGCTCGGAAGCACCTGGCAGGCAGCGTAGAAGCTGTGGAAGTCGCCGGCGAGCTCCTCGGCAAAGTGCGTCAGACGGAACGGGGCGCGGTCGCGAGCGCAGCTGGCGATGAGGTCGGTGAGCTCGTTGAGCTTACGCGAAAGGGCAAGCTCGGTGGGGTCGGTCAGCAGCGAGTAGTCGACGTTCTCGCCGATGGCCTTGGCGGCGACGGCCTTCATGCCCATCTCGTCAGCCTGCTCGGGCGTAACGTCAGCGGCACGGCGCAGAATGGAGCACACACGAGCGTGAGCGTACTGCACGTAGTAGACCGGGTTGGAGTTATCACGCTTCTTAACGGCCTCGATATCGAAGTCGACCATCTGGTTGGAGCTCTTGGAGATGAGCGTGTAACGGGCGGCGTCGGAGCCGACCTCGTCGACGAGCTCCTGCAGGGTCACCATGGTGCCCTTGCGCTTGGACATACGGACGGGCTTGCCGTTGCGCAGCAGGTTGACGAGCTGGCCCAGCAGAACCTCGAACTTGCCGGGATAGCCAAGAGCGTCGCAGACACAGCGGACGCGGTCGATGTAGCCATGGTGGTCGGCGCCCCAGATGTCGATGACGTGGTCGACGCGCTGGAACTTGTCCCAGTGATAGGCGACGTCGGAGGCGAAGTAGGTGTACTCGCCGTCGGACTTGATCAGGACGCGGTCCTTGTCGTCACCCAGGTCGGTAGAGCGGAACCACAGAGCGCCGTCCTTGGTGTAGAGGTAGCCCATCTTGTCGAGCTTCTCAAAAGCGCGGTCGACAGCGGAGGTGCCGGCGGTCTCGCCCTCGGTGTCCTTCACGTACAGCGAGCGCTCGGAGAACCAACGATCGAAGTCGCAGTTGACGGCATGGCAAAGGTCGCGCATGTTGTCGACCATCTTTACATAACCGCGCTCGCGGAAGCTCTCCATACGCTCCTGCGGATCGGCGTCGACCCACTTGTCACCGTCGGTGCGCCAGAACTCGGCGGCCTCGTCGATGATGTAGTCGCCGCCGTAGGAATCCTTGCCCAGAGTCTCGGCAAAGTTGTCCTGATACGGATGGGTCTCGGGATGCTCGTCGTTCTCGTCGGCAACAAAGGCATCGCGGTCGGCAATCAGCAGCTTGTGAGCCTCGTCGATATCCACGCCCTGCTTGGCGATGATGTCGGCAAGCTGCATATAGCGCGTGCTGATGGAGTTGCCGAAGGTGTTCATCTGAGAGCCGTGGTCGTTGATATAGAACTCACGCTGGATATCGTAACCGGCATGGTCCATAACACGGCAGAGGGAGTCGCCCAGAGCGGCCCAACGGCCATGGCCAATATGCATGGGGCCGACGGGGTTGGCGGAGACAAACTCGACCTGGGTCTTCAGGCCGCCGCCGACGTTGGACTTAGCGAAGTCCATGCCCTTCTCGCGAGCCTCGCCGAAGATGGCGTTCTTAACGGCGACGGAGAGGTAGAAGTTGATGAAGCCGGGGCCGGCGATCTCGACCTTCTCGATCGCGGGGTCCTCGGGCATATGGGCAACGACGGCCTCGGCGATCTTGCGCGGGGCGCAGTGAGCCAGCTTGGCGGACTTCAGGGCCATGGTGGAGGTCCACTCGCCATGAGAAGTGTCAGCCGGTCGCTCGATAGCGCAATCGTCAAGTTCAAATGCGGAAAGGTCGCCGGCCTCCTGGGCCGCAGCAAGCGCAGCGCGTACCAGCTCTTCAATCTTCTCGGGCATAGATCCTCCTTGTGTTAAAGCCCCCGAGCTCTTGGTCACTCGTAGGGCAAAAGCCAGAGTTTGCAGCACTCTATCACAAGCGGTAACTACTGTCGCAGGGTAAAGTCAATCGATATTGCATATGCACAAAATTGACTACAGCTGTCGCAAGGCCATTCAAAGATGGCGGTCTGCCTGCTGGTTGTGCACCCGCCGAAAATGCATAAACATCTGCATGGGCAGCTCAGAATATCGAATACTCTTACCTATCAGATTTGTGTGCTTTTCTTGCATAAAGTAAGGGTTTGCGCACGTCAGCGTGGTATTCTAGACATACGTAAATTCGTATAAGTTGGAGGTAGCATGTTCTCAATCGGTCAACACGTCATTCATCCGGGTCAGGGAGTCTGCACCGTCGTCGGTTTTAGGGAAGACACACCGCAGCCCATGCTGTTGCTCGAGACCAAGCAGGGACATGCGCAGACGATCCTCATGTACCCCGTGGCGCAGGCCGACCGTCTGCATGCCGCCATCTCCCAGCAAGATGCCGAGCACCTACTGAGCCATTACGACGAGCTGGAGTGCGACACCTTTACCGAGCGCAACAGCTCGCTCGAGGAGACGCACTTTAAGCAGCAGCTCAAGCTGGGTGCGCCCGAGACGGTCCGCGTGGCAAAAACCATGATGCACCGTATTCGCCAGGCCGAGGAAGCAGATAAAAAACCCAGCTCTTACTACATGCGCGTACTCAAGGAAGCCAAGCGCCGCTCCATCGAGGAGATTGCCGTGGCCCTGGGCGTCACCGAGGAAGACGCCGAAGCCCGCCTATCCCAAGCCGCCCTCAACTAACCTGCCAAAAAGGGACAGGTTTATTTTGACAGGTTTTATCTGGCCAAACGTCAACAAACAATTGGTAAATGGTCGGGTGCTCCGTTTTGTTTGTAAGCCCCGGCCATTTTTCTATCGCCGCGAAAATGCGTGAAGCCCATTTGTGATGACATCACGCGAGGGCCGTCCAGATCGACGCAACCAACGCCCGCATCCACAGCAAGCGCGCCCGTCTTGCTCAATTACCATTAAAAAGCATCAATTTGAAAACGCAATAACATTTCGGCAGGTAGCAGCTATAGTCGGTAAACTGAATCTCGACAACCGAAGCCCCCGAATGAGGTATCTTCAGCCCATCCAAGCTAAAGGAGGGGCCATGCCGAGAAAACCTCGTTCAAAGTCACCAACCGGTTATTTCCACGTCACGTCGCGTGGAAACGGAGGGCAATTGCTGTTTGACGATGCCGAGGACCGAATCGCCATGCTTCAGATCCTCGATGCAATCCTCCCCAAACACAATATCGAGCTTATCGCTTGGTGCCTTATGGGAAACCATATTCATTTGGCACGGCAATCGTGCAAAGCGTCGCAGGATGCGCTCCGACGGAACTCAAATCCGTCTCCAAGCCACTTCGCAATGAGGCGATTCTCGCGCTTCGAAAAGAAGGGCTAACCGTTAAGCAGGTTCAGCTGTTGACCGGACTCGGAACATGGATTATCAAGAACGCGTCCTAGCGTCGCGTTTACCGCGTTACGGATACGGCGAAGCGCAGCTGCCTGTCGCGAGGCGCCGCCATTCGCAAGCGCCACCATGTTAAACAGAAAACGCTTCCGCTGAATAACGTCCAACGGAAGCGTCTTCCCAGATAAAACCTACCAAAATAAACCTGTCCCTTTTTGGCAGGTTAGGCCTGGAAGGTGTCGCGGTCGGGCGCGAAGGACTGCATGGCCGCGATGGTGCGGTCGAAAAGCTCGGGGAGCTCCCAGCCCAGCATCTCGGCGCCCTGCGTAATCACGTCGCGCGAGCAGCCGGCGGCAAAGCGCTTGTCCTTGAACTTCTTCTTGAGCGACTTGGTCGTAAAGTCCATGACGCTCTTGCTCGGACGCATGATGACGGCAGCCCCGATCAGGCCGGTAAGTTCGTCGCAGGCAAACAGGATCTTTTCCATCTGCAGCTCGGGCTTGGGCAGCGAGGTATTGAAGTCCGAGGTATGCGTCTGGATGGCGCGGATGAGCTCGGGCGATGCGCCCTCGCCCTCGAGGATCTCGGCCGCATAGATGGTGTGGTTCACGGGGTCGTCCTCATGCTCCTCCCAATCCAAGTCGTGCAGCAGTCCGACGATGCCCCAAAACTCCTCGTTCTCGGGGTCGAACTCGCGCGCAAAGTAGCGCATGGTGCCCTCGACCGTCTCGCCGTGGGTGATGTGGAACGGGTCCTTGTTGTGCTCGTTGAGCAATTCGAACGCACGGTCGCGGGTGATTCCGGCGGAAAGCGTCTGAGACATGGCAATACCTCCAGGTGAGTCGGTGCTAAGACACGGTGTCACTATCGTATATCGCCGCGGCTCAAGCCGAAAGGCAGAAAAGGCATACGGAGAAAAAAGCCGGGCGAACGCGTCGCCCGGCAAAACCGCAGATAAAACCTGCCAAAATAAACCTGTCCCTTTTTGGTAGGTTTAGGGGCGGACCTGGCCGGTGCCACGGAGCTTGTATTTGTAGGTGGTGAGGGCCTCGGCGGCAAAGGGGCCGCGGGCGTGGAGCTTTTGGGTCGAAATGCCGATCTCGGCACCCAGGCCAAACTCGCCGCCGTCGGTAAAGCGCGTGCTGGCGTTGGCATACACGGCCGAGGCATCGATCTCATCCAAAAAGCGCTCGCAAGCGTCCGCGTCCTCGGCGATGATGGCCTCGGAATGCATAGTGCCATAGCGGTTGATGTGCGCGATGGCCTCGTCCTCGTTCGCCACGACCTTCACGCTCATCTCGAGCGCCAGGTACTCGCGGCCCCAGTCCTCCTCGGTCGCGGCAACAAAGTCATCGCCCTCGGCAAGACCGGCGTCGGCGCATGCGGCACACGCGGCCTCGTCGCCGTGAATCAGCACGCCGTGGTCGTGCAGCACGGCCACGACCGCCGGCAAAAACGAATCTGCCACGGCGCGGTCCACAAGCAGCGACTCGGCGGCGTTGCACACACCCACTCGCTGGGTCTTAGCATTGACGATAATGTTGAGCGCTTTATCAAAGTCGGCCGACTCATGCACGTAGATGTGGCAGTTGCCCGTGCCCGTCTCGATAACCGGCACAAGCGACTCGCGCACGCAGCGCTGGATCAGGCCTGCACCGCCACGCGGAATAAGCACGTCGACGATGCCGCGAAGCTTCATGAGCTCGCCGGTGGCCTCGCGATCGGTGGACTCGATCATCGAGATAGCCTCGCGCGGGAAACCCTTGGCCTCGAGCGCATCGGCCAGCAGTTCGGCAATCATGGCGCACGAGTGATAGGCCAGCGAACCGCCGCGCAGAATGCAGGCGTTGCCGGTGCGGATGCAGATGCCCGCGGCATCGGCCGTCACGTTGGGGCGCGCCTCATAGACCATGGCGACCAGGCCCAGCGGCACGCTCACGCGGGTGAGGTCCACACCACTTGCAAGTACGCGGTGGTCGAGCACGCGGCCGACAGGATCGGGCAGCTCAGCGAGCTTCTCCAGGCCGGCGGCCATGCCCTCGACGCGCTCGGGCGTCAGCAGCAGACGGTCGAGGAGCCCCGCCGAGGTGCCCGCATCGCGCGCAGCGGACATATCGAGCTCGTTGGCGGCGACGATGGAATCGACGCCATCGCGCAGCGCCGCGGCCATGGCGCGCACGGCCTCCTGGCGCTGCTCGTCGCTCGCCGTGGCAAGCGAGGCCGACGCTGCTTTGGCGGCAACGGCAAGATCGTGGACATACGTGGCTATATCGACCGACATGGGCGGCCCTTTCTCTTAGTAGTTTGCCAACCATGGTAGCCGATTTGTGCATGCCCTCGCGCATGGCGGTAGAATTGGTCAACCCGAAACACCGCAACGAACGGAAGTACCGCATGGCCCTCATCACTTCGTACCACGTCCCCGGCCTCTATGTCGAGGACCACAGCATCGACGTCCCCTTGGATTGGCGCGGCCTGGAGCCAATGCTTTTGGCCTTCGGCAGCACCATGCGCCGCGGCGCCATGCCGGCGCCCATCGCCGGCGCACCCGAGAGCATCAAGCTTTTCTACCGCGTGGTTTGCGCTCCCGACCGTATCAACGACGACCTGCCACTCCTCCTCTTTTTGCAGGGCGGCCCCGGCGGCGAGAGCCCGCGTCCGCTGTCGCCCACAAGCGACGGCTGGATCGAGGAGGCCGTCAAGCACTTCCGCGTCGTCCTGCCCGACCAGCGCGGTACCGGGCGCAGCAGCTGTGTAGACGGGCGCACGATTGCCGCACTGGGCGAGCGCGCCGAGGCGGCAGGCTCCGATGCGGCCCGCTCGCAGGCGGATTTTCTCAAGCGCCACCTCGCCAGCTCCATCGTGCGCGACTTTGAGTACCTGCGCCTGGTGGGCTTTGGCGGCAAGCCCTGGGTCACACTCGGCCAAAGCTACGGCGGCTTTTTGACGTTGAGCTATCTGTCGCTCTTCCCCGAGGGCGTGGCGGCGAGCTTTACCTGCGGCGGCATTCCGCACGTACCGGCGAGTGCCAGCGAGGTCTACGCGCACACCTTCCCGCGTATGGCGGCCAAGACTCAGCAGTATTACGACCGCTACCCCGCCGACGTCGAGCGCGTGGCGGCCCTGGCAGATGCCCTCGAGGAGCAAAAGCCCGCGCTGCCCGACGGCTCGCCGATGACGGTCGAGCGCCTGCAGCTCATGGGCAGCGACTTTGGCATGAAGCCGAGCTTTGAGCGCATGCACTGGATTATCGACCATGCTTTTGTTGACGGCGACGGCACGTTGAGCTGCGGATCCTCGGTATCAGAAAGCTTTTTGATGCGCGCCTTCGAGCGCACCAACACGCGCACGAATCCGCTGTACTGGACGCTGCAGGAATTCATCTACGCCGATGGCGACACGATGCCCATTGGCTGGGCAGCCGCCGAGGAAAAGGCCCATCGTGCCGAGTTCGACACCCTCGCGCGCCCACTCATGTTTACCGGTGAGGCCATGTTCCCGTGGATGTTTGAGCAGATGCCCGAGCTCAAGCCCTTCAAGCCCGCCATGGACCTGCTGATGGAAGACACCAGCTGGGACAAGATCTACGACCCGCAGCGCCTGGCCTGCAACGAGGTGCCGCTCCAAGCCGCGGTGTATTTCGACGACATGTACGTGGATTCGGGCCTGCAGCTCGACACGCTCAGCCGCGTGGGCAACTCACACGCCTGGGTGACGAACGAGTTCGAGCACGACGGCCTGCACGGCAGCATGGTGTTCAAGCACCTCTTCGACGAGGCCCTCAACCGCGGAGACCTGCGCCAGATCTTCTAGCATAGGAGTGTCCCCCATCAGCCGGCACAATAGGAACGTCCCCAAGTGCCGGCACGAGAAAGACAGCGCTGCGGGAAACGATCCGCAGCGCTGTCTTTCTTTATGCAAAGACGATCAAGTTGTCTCGGTGTATCGCGGGCTTTTCGGCCAAGTCTGCCAGCAAGCGGTTGCCGGCAATCTGGTCCTGGCGGCGTCCGGCTGCAAGCTCCAGCACGTCCGAATCGGCCTCGGCGATACCGCGGGCGACGACCATACCGCTCGGGTCGCACACGTCGAGCACATCGCCCTCGGCAAACGTGCCATCGACCTTGCGAATACCCACCGCAAGCAGGGAAGAACCGCGGCTGACCAGCGCCTTCGCGGCGCCGTCATCGACCGTCACCGAGCCATGCGCCTTGTCGCCCAGTGCAATCCACAGCTTGCGGGGCGCAATGTCCAGGCGCTCCGCCGGCGGATCGAACAGCGTGCCCACGCTCTCGCCGCGGGCAAGGCGCACGAGCGCATCGGGCTCCTCGCCCGAGCAAATCACGCTCTGAATGCCTGCCGTCATCAGGATGCGGCTCGCGCGGATCTTGGTAATCATGCCGCCTGTGCCAACCGATGTGGAAGAATCGCCCGCCGAGGCGATAATCTTGGCATCGATCTTATGCACGACCGGAACGAACTCGGCCGTGGGGTCCTCGTGCGGATTGGCGGTATAGAGGCCATCGATGTCCGAGAGCGTCACGCACAGGTCGGCAGAAACCAGGCAGCCCACAAGCGCCGCCAGCGTGTCGTTGTCGCCAAACTTGATTTCGTCGACGGTAACGGTGTCGTTCTCGTTGACGACCGGCACCACGCCCAGTTCCACCAGACGCAGCAGCGCGTCGCGCGCGTGCAGATAGGACGTGCGACGGGCCGTGTCGTGACGCGTGAGCAGCACGAGCGAGGTAAGCAGGTCCCGCGCATGGAACTCCTCGTCGTAGGCCGACGAGATGATGCACTGACCGGCCGAGGCGCAGGCCTGCAGGCTCGGCAGGTCACCGACCGGCTTGCGGTCAAAGCCCAGCACGGGATAGCCACAGGCAATGGCGCCCGAACTCACAACGACCAGACGCCAGCCGAGCTTGCGCAGGGCAGCAGCCTGATCGGCAAGCCCGCCGATAAAGGCGCGGTTGACCTTGCCATCGGCGCCCACCACCGTGGACGAACCGATCTTTACCACCATCGTTTTATAAGAAGTCGTCATACGTCAAACCAATCAACTGTTGAGGGTTCGGGCGAGCTGACGGCCGAGGAAACGTAATTCCACCCTACACCCAAGAAAATTAGCGAGCCCAGGGGAAGGCAGAAGCCGCGGCCATGTTCTTGCGCACGAGCTCGTCGCGCACCTGCGCCAGGCCCTGCTCCATGCCCACCACATAGGTCTGCGGGTACAGGAACCGCTTGTAGACCGGATCCAGATGGTCCAGCGCCCAAGCGCAACGCTCGCGTGCGGCCTCGATGCTCTCGCGCGGGGCAACAGCGCTGCCATCGCGCACGATCGGCGCCAGCAGCTCGCGATACTCAAGCTCGGACACGTCGGTCACCAGGGCGGCATCGTTCACGGCCACGAGGGTATTGCCGCGCGCGGCGCCCTTCCCCGCCAGATGGTCCTCGTCATAGATCATGTCGCAGACCGGGCCGCCAAAGCCGTCGTAATAGCGGCGCACGCGCTGCACGCCCGGAATCGTGCGCTTGTAGGGCTGCTCGGAGAGCTTGACCACCGGAGTCCACGGGTCCGCCTCGCTCGCACGGCGGGCGGAAAGCTTGTACACGCCGCCCAGTGCCGGTTGGTCGTAGCAGGTCGCGAGCTTAGTGCCCACGCCAAAGCTGTCGATGGGCGCACCCTGGTCGAGCAGCGACTGAATCGTGTATTCATCCAGATCGTTGGAAACCGAGATCCCCACATAGGGCAAGCCCTCGGCATCAAAACGGCCGCGGACATACTTGGACAGCTTGGCGAGGTCGCCGGAATCGATGCGAATGGCCGACAGACGCTCGCCCGCCGCCTCCATCTCCTTGGCAACCGTAATGGCATGCTCGCAGCCCTCGCGCACATCATAAGTGTCAATGAGCAGCGTGCAGTTCTTGGGGCTCGACTTGGCAAAGGCACGGAAGGCCTCGAGCTCGGAATCGAAGCTCATCACCCAGCTGTGCGCATGCGTGCCAAAGACGGGAATACCGTAGCGGCGACCGGCGAGCACATTGGACGTAGAGGAACAGCCGGCAACGTAGCTCGCGCGCGCGACGGCCAGACCGCCATCGGGACCCTGGGCGCGGCGCAGGCCAAACTCGGCCACGGGACGGCCGTCCGCCGCCAACACCACGCGCGCCGTCTTGGTGGCGACAAGCGTCTGGAAGCCGACGATGTTGAGCAGCGCCGTCTCGAGCAGCTGGCACTCCAGCGCGGGGCCGGTGACGCGCACCATGGGCTCGCGCGGAAAGACGAGCTCGCCCTCGGGGACGGCGTCGATGTTTACATGCGCACGAAAATCGCGCAGGTAGTCGAGGAATTCAGGCTTGAACATCGCGCCGCCGGCCGGGGCCTGGAGCGAGGCGAGGTAGTCGATATCCTCGGGCGTAAAGCGCAGGTTCTCGACCAGCTCGGGCAGCTCGGCGGTGCCGCACATGACGGCATAGGCGCTGCCAAACGGATGGTCGCGGTAAAACGCCGTAAAACAGCCCTGCTCATTGGCCTTGCCGCTCTCCCACAGGCCCTGGGCCATAGTGAGCTCGTACAGATCGGTGAGCATTGCAATGTCGGTGGGATGCGAGATGTCGGTCAAAGCCATGGGGCGACCTTTCAAATGCGTGGTGCAGAGGTTGAGGGTTGGACGAGAGCAGAGCATGCGGACATGACGCCCGATGCAAATCGGTTAGAGCAGGCCCATGCTGGTCATGATCGTGTAGCCCATAAAGACGACAAACGCGACCAAGGCGAGCGCGATGATGATCTTTTGAGCCGGGGCCATACCGGGGATCTCGCCCTCGGCCGTGGGCTCCTTGGAAGTGACCATGCGCTGGGCAAACGTCATCTCATCACGGCTCGGCTTGGGCTCGGCGGGCTTGGGGCGGGCGGCTTTCTTAGGCTGAGGCTTGGGTGCAGCAGGCGCAGGCTCGGATGCGGCGCTCGCGGCAGCCTCCTCGGCCTTCGCATGCTCGGCACGCAGGGCGGCCAGCTCCTCACGCTCGCGACGAGCCTTTTCCTGCTCCTCGCGGCGGGCCTTCTCGGCGCGGAGCTCTTCCAACTCGGCGCGCTCCTCGTCAGACAATGGTTGGGACTCAAGCTCGGCCATGGTGCAGCCCTTTCTTTCAAAAAAAGCCGCCGACACAATGTCGACGGCTTATCAAATCCAAGGGTGGAGACGAAGGGAGTCGAACCCTCGGCCTCTGCCATGCGACGGCAGCGCTCTCCCAACTGAGCTACGTCCCCAGGACAAGTTGATATTTTACCTACGGCTCGCCAACTGTCAACGCCCAATACCCAGTCTTTTTGGGACGGGGCTTTTTTGACTACTTTTCGGATGGTAGCTCGACCCCCACCGGGAGCAGTCTTTTTGGGACGGGGCTATTTTAGCTACCCAAGCAGATAGCGAAAACGATTTGGACGATTAACGGCAGGGGCAGCTAAAATAGCCCCGTCCCAAAAAGACTGCTCAAAAGAGCTACTTTGCGCTGGTGAGGACGCCAGTGGTGTCGAACGCTGGGGTAAAGCTCTCGTCTACCGCGCCGCCCTCTTGCCAGAACATCGTCGTAAAGCCCAGGTCGTCGGCATGGTCGAGCACCCGCTCGTACTCCTCGCGCGTCACGGCTCGCGCCAAGTCGCCGCCCTGCTCGCGCATGAGCGCATTGGGCGTGTACTGGTTCATGACCGAGATCGGCACATCACCCACCGTCTGCCACACCAGGTCTAGCACGCGACACGAATCGTCCGCATGCCCCGGCAATACCAGGTGACGCACGATCATGCCGCGCTTCATGAGCCCGTCCTCGTCCACCAGCTCTCCCCCACGGCGCTCAATCTCGCGCGCCATTTGCGCCAAACCCGACACGGCCACACGCGGGTAGTCCTTAATGTGGGAGAGCGACTGCGCAAGCCCCGCATCGGCATATTTAAAGTCGGTAAGCCACACATCGACCAGATCGCCGAGCGCCGCCACGGCACTCGCGCGCTCATAACCGCTTGTGTTGTAGACGATTGGGATGACCAGTCCGCGCGCCCGTGCCGCGGCAATCGCCGCCGGCAGCAGGTGCGCGTAGTGCGTCGCCGTCACCAAGTTAATATTGTTCGCGCCCTGGTCCTGCAGCTCCAACATAATCTCGACCAGGCGCTCGGGCATAATCTCAAGCCCAAAATTGCCCGTCGAGATCTCGTGGTTCTGGCAATAGACGCATTTGAGCGAGCAGCCGCTGAAGAAGATCGTGCCCGAACCGGCCTCGCCCGAGATAGGCGGCTCCTCCCACATATGAAGCGCCGCACGGGCCACCTTGAGTGTGTCGTTAGCACCGCATACGCCGCGCGCACCCTCATCGCGCGCCGCACCGCAACGCCGCGGACACAAATGGCAGGCGGGCGAAAAAAGTTCGGTCAACGACGTCGGCATAAAAACATGCTCCAAAACAACGATTCAGCAGCTCAAACGCAAAAGGACCAACCGCGCAGACGGCTCGAGCCCAAGGCGCCGTAATCGTCCGACACGATTTTTGTAATGTCAAGACTGGAATCGATAAAGTGCAGCTTTATGATGTAGGTATTCCGCCCCCCGCGGAGCAACTGGGTGAACCGTCGCGTTTATTTAGGGAGCCCACACAGTCGTACGTAGTACAGGTATCCTTCGTTGTTAAGGACGCTGGAACGGTCGATGAGGGCACCCACCTGTTTTAGGTGGGTTCATTTTCGTAACGTGGGGGGTGGTTTTCTTTTGCCGATTTTGCCAAAAATTGCCATCGCAGATCCCGTATGACACCCAACGGCACTCGGTAGAACCCCCGCCACCATCCCAATATCTGGTAAGCGCGTGATTATCGATCGGCGCGATTCCCCGCACCCCCTTTGGTCGAGTATCATGGGTCAGCTATACCCTTTGCGGCATGGCATCCTTTGACCTTTTCCTTCGACGCTTGGCGGTTTTGATACATGGCTTCATCCACGAGCTACATACCGTTCCTTTGCGTGGCAGCCGCGGCATATATCACGACCTTCCTCACGGTGCCCCTGGTTAAACGTCTGGCAATTAAGCTCGACGCCGTTGACTATCCTTCAAAACGCCGTATCAACACCAAGCCCATCCCGCGCTTGGGAGGTACGGCGGTCTTTTTGGGCCTGGTCGTTGCCTGCATCGTTCAGATTATGGGCACCTGGCATCTGGGCTGGCCGCCCGTCTTGGTCCCGCATCCGCGCCTGCACATTAGCTACCCCATGCTGGCGCTTTCTTTTACCGTCATTTTTGCGACCGGCGCGATCGACGACGTCTTCCAGCTTAAGCCCAAGCAAAAGCTCGCCGGCCAGGTCCTCGCCGCGCTCATCGCCTGCGTGGGTGGCCTAAAAATCGGCGTCATCGTCAACCCGGTTGCCCCCGGCGAAATCATGCTCGGCTGGCTTGCCTACCCCATCACCGTGGTCTACCTGGTGGCGTTCACCAACATTATCAACCTCATCGACGGCCTCGATGGCCTGGCCACAGGCATCTGCGGCATCGCATCGTTCACGATGTTCTCGATGGCCGTTCTCTCGGGCCGCATCGATGCCGCCGCGCTCTCCATCGCGTTGTTTGGCGCCTGCCTGGCCTTCTTGCGCTACAACTTCAACCCCGCGAGCATCTTTCTGGGCGACTCGGGGTCGCTGCTGCTGGGCTTTGCGCTGGGCTCCATTTCGCTGCTTAATGTGAGTCGCACCGCCGCGCTCACCTCGCTTATCATTCCGCTCATCGTTGCCGGTGTGCCCATCATCGACACGTTTAGCGCCATCGTGCGCCGCAAGCGCGCCCACATTAGCATTGGACAGGCCGACAAAGGCCACATCCACCACCGCCTCATTCAAGAGGGCTATAACCAAAAGCAAGCTGTGCTGCTTATCTATGCCTGGTGTGTCCTGCTTTCGGCCGGTGCGGCCGCCATCAACCAGGTCGAAGTCCCCATGCGCGTGCTCATCTTTACCGTCCTTGGCATTGGCTCGGCAGCCTTCGCCAAGCACCTGCACCTGTTTGAGCCCGTGCTACGCCACCATTACAACAAGCGCACGCACGAAGACGAGCTGATAACCCCCGACGACCCCGCCTTTAAGCAGGAGGAGCAAGCGGCCGAGGAGCGTAAGGGAGAGCGCCACCACAGGTATTAAGGTTTGCTGCAGAAGGTTGTTCTGCTTACCGTCGGCCGCTCGTGACCGCGCCTCGACCGCCACGCATGCCTCGCCTTACCACCCCCTTGCCCACTTTCGCCCGCCCCTCTCAATAAACGCGTTATCATCTTGACCCATGAACATACGTTAGGAGCAATCATGCCAAACGAGAACAGCTACGAAGTCGCGCTGCAAAAGAGCAACGCCATTCGCGAGGGCCTGGCCAAGACGCCCAAGAAGTTCACCATGCTTACCGGCGACCGCCCCACCGGCCGTCTGCACCTAGGCCACTACTTTGGCACCCTCAAGGGCCGCGTGGAGTTGCAGAATATGGGCGCCAAGACCAACGTGCTCATTGCCGACTACCAGGTCATCACCGACCGCGACACCACCGAGCACATCCAGGACAACGTGTATAACATGGTCATGGACTACCTTGCCTGCGGTATCGACCCCGACAAGACCATGATCTACACGCACTCCGCCGTGCCCGCCGCCAACCAGCTCATGCTGCCGTTCCTGTCGCTGGTCTCCGAGGCCGAGCTGGCGCGCAACCCCACCGTCAAGGCCGAGATGGAGGCCTCGGGCCACGAGCTCACCGGCCTTCTGCTCACCTATCCGGTACACCAGGCCTGCGACATCCTGTTCTGCAAGGGTAACGTTGTGCCCGTCGGTCGCGACCAGCTGCCGCACATCGAGCTCACCCGTACCATCGCCCGCCGCTTTAACAACCGCTACGGCAAGGTGTTCCCCGAGGTCGACGCGCTGCTGTCCGAGACCCCGCTGCTGCCCGGCCTGGACGGCCGCAAGATGAGCAAGAGCTACGGCAACGCCATCAATATCTCGATGACCGCCGAGGAGACGGCCAAGCGCATCAAGAAGAGCCAGACCGACTCCGAGCGCATGATTACGTTTGATCCCGAGAACCGCCCCGGCGTGTCCGGTCTGCTTTCGACCGCCGCCATCTGCACCGGCCGTTCCGAGGTCGAGATTGCCGAGGAGATTGGCATGGGCGGCTCTGGCCAACTCAAGAAGTACGTGACCGAGGCCGTCAACGGGTACTTCGCACCGATCCGCGAGCGTCGCCAGCGCTACGAGAACGACCTGGACTATGTGAAGGACGTCCTGCACGAGGGCAACCGTCGCGCCAACGAGATTGCCGAGCAGACGCTGGCAGAGGTTCGGGACGCCATGGGCATGGTGTACTAGTCGAGAGCAATAAACAACACTCAAACTAAACCGCCGCGATTGGCACAATCCTCGTTGCGGCGGTTTTGTTTTCTTCAGAGGTCGGTCGCCGAGATATTCAGCCGCTTGGCAGAACCCCTAAGTCGCAAGCACCTTGAGGCTATATCCTGTTAAGCAATGACACCCTATTGTTTAACATGCGGCAGCTTTTACGGCAGACCCGACCGACCGGAAGGAGTCCCATGAGCTCAGTTGCGTTTTGTACCTGCAACGACCGGAAATGCCCATTTAACCCTGTCAACCACGAGAAGGGCTGCACACCGTGTATCGCTAAGAATCTGCACGAGCACGAGATTCCAACGTGCCTGTTCAACGCGATTTCTCCCGATCGGCTTGAGGCCGATAAAGACGAGTGGTCGTGGCAAGCGTTCGCGCGGCATGTAGAAGCATATCTGGGAAGCGACAGCCCAAGAATCCCCGCAGGCGAAGAAGCGCCGCAGGGATTTACCAAGATCGGTTGCTGTAAGCGGGACTAACAATCAAAGTTAGTGCCCCCCCTAAAACCAAACGTCAGTACCTCATTATGGGATAACAGACCTGATGGGTTTGCCCCATGCTTACAGGAAAGCGCCCGCCGACCATGGCAGCCGACGGGCGCTTTCCTGAAGTACACCGTTGAATCGCACAGAGGGGAGGAATGCGAATCAAACTCAACAGGGCAGGCTTTTTCATCGCCTATTGCCTGCTCCGTTGTTGAATACAATATAGTTCGCCCTAGTTTACTTTGCCGTATCAAACCGCGCCGCCACACCTTCTCCATAAGTTAGACACGGTAAACCTGCCAATTAGGGAGTGATTTATTTTGGCAGGTTTTTTTCTGGGGAAACATCAATGGAGCCAGCGTTCCACCGCAAAGGGGACAGGCACCTTTGTAGTGGTTTTAGCGCGAACGAGTCGCTATAACCCAGCCGGCCAACGACAGGCAGCCAAGTCGACGTGCATGGGATCGGCAAACACCACGCCCTCCCCCAGCAGAAGTTCGCGCTGAGCATCGGGGCCGCCAAACGCAAAGCCCTCGCAAATGCTGCCATCGGCAAACACCACACGATGGCAGGGAATCTGACCAGGGCGCGGATTGCTATGCAGCGCATAGCCCACATACCGCGCACTTCGTGGACGGCCGGCGAGCAGCGCCACCTGGCCGTACGTGGCAACCATCCCCTCAGGGATCTGCTCGACTACCTCGTACACCCGCTCAAAAAAGCCCTCAGACGCCATCGATGCTCCTTTCCGCTCGCAACAGCATAAATCAAATGATCCCTCGGGGACGGCAGGGTTGCGGATCATTTGCGGCCTCCGTGCGGCCGATGGTCCGCAACCCCGTCATCGCCGAGGGATCACATGGCATGGCAGGTAGCGTTTGCCCAGATAAAACCTGCCAAAATAAACCTGTCCCTTTTTGGCAGGTCGGTTAGTTGGCAGGCTGGAAGAAGGCTACGGCTACGGCACCGGGGCCTACATGGGTGCCGATGGTGGCGCCGATGGTGTGAACGGGCAGCTCGCCCTCGGTGTGGCCAGCCCACAGCGCGGCGCTGTCCTCGATATACTTCTTGAGCACCGCATCCGAAAGGCCCGTATAGCCGAGCGCCAGCGGCATGGAAAAGTCGACGCCGCCCGCCTTTTCGACCTTTTGGTTCAGCAGGTTGCGACCGTTCTTGGAACCGCGCGCCTTGCCCAGCTGCACGATCAGACCGTCCTCGGCAGCCACCACGGGCTTTACGTTGAGCAGCGTACCCACAGCGCCGGCCGCAGCAGACAGGCGACCGCCGCGCACCAGGTACTCCAGCGTCTCGAGCAGGCCGATAACCACCACGCGGTCGCGCACGGCCTCGACCGCCGCCGCGATCTGGGCAGCGCCACGGCCCTCGTCCACCAAGCGCAGGGCATACTCGACCAGCACGCGCTCGCCCAAGGTGACGTTGTTGCTGTCTACCACGAACACATCGCCGCCCGGGGCCTCGGCAAGAGCGGTGCGCGCACTCTGATTGGTGCCGGAAAGCTTAGCGCCCACGGTAATAATCACGGCCTCATCGCCGGCCTCACGAACCTCGGCGATAGCCTGCGAAAACGCGTACGGGTTGACCTGACCGGTCTTGGGCACCTCATCGCGCTCCACGAGCATCTCGTAAAAGCGCTGGTGATCGATGTCGACGCCATCCATGTACACATCGGTGCCAAAGGTAACGGACAGCGGCAGAACAGCCAGTGCCGGGTGCTCCGCCGGCGACATATCGCTTGCGGAATCGGTAATAATGCGGACGGACATAGCGAATCCTTTCTTGCGCAGGTCCCGCGCAGGGAATTTTGACAGCAATGCCCCGGCACGGTATACGCGCTCAAACGGGACGATGCAGTTGTTAGTGGGAAGCAAATGCCTAGGCGGCCCTACAGCTCGCGCAGGGTGTCAAGAATCGTACGCAGCGACGCGTACATCTGCTCGCGCTGCTCCACGCCCATGGCCTTGCCGGTGGCGTCGAGCACCTCGCGAATAATGCGATCGGCCTCATTCATGCTCTCGCCGCCCAACGTGGTCAGGCGAACCGGGGCGCGATACTTAACGGCGGCATCGCCCGAATCGTCGACCTCGACGTAGCCGCCCTCTTCCAGATGCGCCAGCGTGCGCGAGACGGCAGCGCGGGTCACGCCTGCCATGCGGGCGAGGTCGGCACCAGTCAGGCCGTCCTTGCTGCGCTCAAGATAGTACAGGCACATGATATCGGAACCCTTAAGGCCCAGCCTTGCGCCCTCAGATGCCTTAATGCGCTGGATCTCCTTGTAGAGCCCGCTAATCAGTCCAACAAAGTCCTCAAAACGCGTCTCGTCGTTCTGCTGCATGGGAGACGACCGCCTTTCGCTTGCATGATGCTAACGGGTAAACATCTTAGCCGCATGCCGGAACCCCCGTACCCAAATATCGCAATTGTTAACCCATCAACATAAAAACCACCACAAAGGGGACAGCACCTTTGTGGTGGTTTGTGTGGTGGTTTGGCCCGTGCTAGAGTTCCACGCGCGGGTTATCGCGGGTCACAAGCGTCTTGACGACAACCGTCGCTCCCAGATAGCGCTCAAGCAGCTCGGCTAAGCGATCGATCGCGGCCTGACAGTCCCCCATTCGCTCGGGCTCAACACACTCAATCGCCAGGAACGCATCGGCAGAATCGTCGGACAGAGCCGTTCGAACGCCGTCGCGCCAGTTCCAGCAGCGGCACACGGCACCCGCATCATCGATGTAGGCGAGCTCGCCGGGCAGCGTCGGGTCATCCGCCTCCTCGCCAAGCGGCAGGAATGCATCGCCACCGTCGGTCACCTCCAAGCGAAGGTCTCCCTCAATCGCGTGCAAATCCTCGCCTCCCACGGGCAGCGCGTAGGTCAGCGACACCGTGTTGTAAATATCCACCGCGGGAGTAATGTGGCCCACTGGCTTGCCTTTGAGCACGCGTTTAAGCAGGTTCTCGATTGAGCAGCGGGCGCCCTTTTTGGTCTTGAACAGGCGATAGGCCTCGCGCCAAGCCTTGACCGGCGCGTTCTCGCTGATGGTATCGCTTGTCAGGTGGCGCTCCGCATCGATATTGGCGTGATCGAGCAGCGCCGCAATCGCGTCCACGTCCTCTTGAGGAATCGTAGCCGCGGGCTTCATGCCCTCCACGACCACAACACCGATCGCCGCCTGTGGAAATAGCTCCCAAAATGAATCCTCGGCAACAAAGCTCTTCATACGTGCTCCTTTCGCAATTCGCGCCAACGCGAGCGCCTAAACAAAAAGCGCCCCTACAACGGCCACCTTCAAAGTCCTACGGTGCCGTCACAAGAGCGCTTACGCTGCCCCCATCCGGAGAAGGGGACGATATGTCAGGCGCATTGTAACCCGAGTCATCCACACGAGCAAAACCACCACAAAGGCGCCTGCCTCTTTGTGGTGGATATGGACTCGAGGCGACGCTAGTGGCGGAGTCCCAGCAGGCCGCGGCCGCGATGACGGGCCTCGGCGGACACCTGAGCGTGCGGGCCGGCAGCCTTGACGGACTCGGGCAGGTGCGAGTACTTCTTCTCGAAGTTCTCCTCGAACATCACCGCCAGGTTGTGCGCGGCCTCGTCGTAGCGCGCTGTGCTCTGCCAGTACTGGCGCGGCACCAGGATGCCGTCCGGCACACCGTGGCACGTGGTGGGAATGTCGACATTAAAGATATCGTCGTGCAAGAACTCGCTGTCCTCGATGGTACCGTCGAGGGCGCGTGCGACCAGGGCGCGCGTGTAGGCAAGCTCGATGCGATGGCCCACGCCATAACCGCCGCCAATCCAGCCGGTGTTGAGCAGATAGACGCGGGTGCGACCGTCGGCGATACGCTCGCCGAGCATCTTGGCATAGACCATGGGGTCGAGCGGCATAAACGGCTCTCCGAACAGCGAGGAGAACGTAGGCGTGGGCTCGGTGACGCCGACCTCGGTACCGGGGATCTTTGCGGTGAAGCCCGTCACAAAGTGATACATGGCGGCATCGGCCGTCAGGCGCGAGATAGGCGGCAGCACGCCAAAGGCATCGCAGGTCAAAAACAGCACGACGCTCGGGGTGGTGCCCATGCCCTTGGTCCACGCGTTGGGAATATGCTCGACGGGATAGGCAACGCGCGTGTTGTGCGTGATCGAGACGTCATCGTAGTTGGGCTTGCGGTTCTCGTCGAGCACCACGTTTTCGCAGATCGCGCCAAAGCGAACGGCGTTGAAGATCTCGGGCTCGTGAAACTCGTCCAGGCCCTCGCACTTGGCGTAGCAGCCGCCCTCGATGTTGAAGATGCCCATGTCGGACCAACCGTGCTCGTCGTCGCCGATCAGCAGGCGCGTGGGATTGGCCGAAAGCGTGGTCTTGCCGGTGCCGGACAGGCCAAAGAACACGGCGGTCTCGTGCGTGACGGGATCCATGCTGGCCGAGCAATGCATGGGCAGCACATCGTCCTCGACGGGCAGCAGGTAATTCATGACGCTGAAGATGGACTTTTTAATCTCACCGGAGTAGCCGGTGCCGGCAACCAGAATCACGCGTTCCTGGAAGTTGATGACCACGGAGGCGCTGGAGTTGAGGCCCTTGATGGCAGGGTCGCACTGGTACCCGGGTGCCGCGAGCACGCAAAAGTCCGGCTCGCCGGTGCGCGCAATTTCGCGAGCGAGCGGACGGGCGAGCATCTGCTTAATGAAGAGCGCCTGGCTCGCGCGCTCGCAGGCAACGAGCAGGCGACGCGTGTGGTTGCGGTCGGCACCCGCCATGCCGCGCGTGACGAACACGTCGCGCTCGTTGAGATAGTCGACGATGCCGGCCTTGATGGCCTCGTAGCTCTCAATCGAAAGCGGGCGGTTGACGGCGCCCCAGGCGATCTTGTCGTGAACATCGGGGGTGTCAACGATAAAGCGGTCGTTGGGAGAACGGCCGGTGCGCTCCCCCGTCTCGATTACCAGCGCGCCGTTGGATGCCATGCGGCCCTCTTCACGGCGGATGGCGTGCTCGACGAGCTCCGCAGCAGGTAGATCGACCAGCAGACGCGGATGATTCTCGGCGGGATCTTCGACCAGCGTAATACCAAAGTTGGACAGAACTTCTGCAGGGGTAACACCAGGCATGGGGCCTCCTTTAAAAGCGCGTCACGCGGGCGCGGCGCGCACTTTACTCACGTAAAGTTCGTTGTACCCGATATGCAAAAACGTTTTTGTGGCAAGGGGGGCAAGCCCGCCCAACGGTCAAAAATCGCAGGCAAGCGGCCTAGTCATTGGGTAGTCATTGGGGACGTTCTTAAACGACTAGTCGTTGGGGACACTCTTGAACAGGCAACATTCAAGGAGTGTCCCCGGATGCCGGCACAAAAGGAACGTCCCTAAGTGCCAACTATAGCGGCAAGCCTTGGCCGAGCATGGCGATGGCGCTCATAAGGATCAGCATGCCGGCGGCGTAGGGCAGGACCGCGCCCAGGAGCTCGGCATCCTTGCCGCGCACGTGCACGGCGGCCAGGCCGATGGCGAGCGTCTGCGGCGAGATCATCTTGCCGGCAGCGACGCCAAGCGCGTTCAGCGCGACCATCCAGTAGTCGCTCACGCCCAGCGCGGTGGCAGCCTGGCTCTGGATGGGACCAAACAGCATGCCAGAAGACGTGCCCGAACCGGTCACGAACGCACCGACCGCGCCGATCCACGGAGCCAGAACCGGGTACAGGCCACCGGCGACCGCAATGCAAAACGCGCTGATCGAAGAGATCATGCCCGCATAGCCCATAACCTTGGCACAGCCCAGAACCGAAAGCATGGTAATGACCGTCGGCATCATCTGCTTGACGGTCGCGGCCAGTACCTTGCCCATCAAGCGCGGCGAAGCACCCTGAATGGCGCCGCCGACAAACGCCGCCAGGAAAATCCAGACGCCCGGCGTGTTGATCCACGAAAACGTGAGCGTGCCGGGGTTCTCGCCGCAATACACCTGCACCTGGCTCGCAAACGGTGCGAGCGCAGCATGCACGGCAGGCACCAGGTTAGACGTTCCCAACAGCAGCACAAAGATCAGGATGAAGCACGACCAAGCCGAAAGCGCCGACTTAGCGGTGAGCTGCTCGCCGGCCTCGATATTCATGTGGAAGCGTGCGTCCAGATGCCCCGACTTCTCGGCACGCATGGCAAGCGCAGCTGTCAGCGCGAGCGAAACGATGGAACCGACGACGACGGCAAGCTCGGGACCCACAAACATAGCAACGACAAGAGCCGCACCGGCAAAGGACACGCCGGAGAGCACGGCGATGCCCGCCACGCCGTTCAGGCGCTCGGCAACGCCCGCAACATTACCCTGGTCATCGGCGACACGACCCGCAACCAGCACGATAAACAGCGGCATCATCACAAAGAAAGGCGCCAACTGCACCATCTGAACGGTCGCCAAATGTAGCGGATCCAGGCCCACCAGACCGGCAACGGACACCGTGGGAATGCCAATGGAGCCGTAGGGCGTGGGCACGCCGTTGGCCAGCAGACAGATGAGCACGGCGGGCACGGCCTTAAAGCCCAGGCCCGCGAGCATGCCGGCGGGAATAGCGACGGCGGTGCCAAAACCGGCCATGCCCTCCATAAAGCCACCAAAGCACCAGGCCACAAGCAGCGCCAGCAGACGGCGATCGCTGCTGATGGAGGTGATCATGCTGCCGATCACGTCCATGGCGCCCGTGCGAACGCACAGGTTATACGTGAACACCGCGGCGATGATTACCAAAACGATGGGCCACAGGGCCATCAAAAAGCCTTCGAGCGAGGCGGTCGCGATCTGTGCTGCCGGCAGGTGCCACCATGCGAAGGCAAGCACGCACGAAAGGACAAACGATCCGATGGCGGCTTTCCAAGCTGGCCATTTAAAACACAGCAGCATCACGACAAGCCAAATGATCGGCACAAGAGCCAGCAAGAATGCGGCGACGTCCATAGGTAGAAGCTCCTTGGTGCCGGGCGGGCGGCATCGGGGTATCACAAAACTTTAACATGATACCGCACGCTCACCGACAATTTACTGCCGCCCCCCGAAAATATTGAACAATCCGTTCAAAAACATGAGTGACACCGTCGCGTCTATACTAGAACGCAGCAATAGAAAGGACCCGCCTTGAGCATCTCGCCCCTCGATAGCATCCGCCGCGCCATCGCCCGCCGCAACGGCATCGCCAACCCCGCTGTATCGGGCGGGGCGCACGGACAGGGCGGCCGCATCGAGAACGGCCTGTTCCCCGCATCGCACACCGCCGAGGAGCTCGCGCGTATCCAGGAGCTGAGTCAGCGCAACGCCGGCGGGCCAAATAGCGGCCAAGCCACGCGTCGTCGGCGCGAGCGCGATCGCGAGCCCGGTCCTGTCCGCCGTATGGTCAACGCCTGGTGGAACCGCCTGCTCGGCGCCGTCTACGGCGGCGGTTTCTCCACGCAAGAAGCCGAATACGAGGAGCACGCCACCAGCCGCGACTACCTTTGGAATACCCTGGGCACCGCCGTGTGGGGCATGGCGTTTCCGCTGCTCACTATCGTGTCTACGCAGCTTGTAGGCGCCGAGGAAGCCGGCAAGTTTTCCATTGCCTTTGTCACCGGCACGCTCATCATGATCGCGTGCAACTACGGCGTGCGCAATTTTCAGGTCTCGGACATCGACGAGAAGACGTCCTTTGCCTCCTACCAGCTCAACCGCTGGCTTTGCGGAGCGATTGCGCTGGCTTGCGGCCTTGCATACAGCAGCGCCCGCGGCTACGACGCGCAGATGGCGACGATCGGCCTGGGCGTCTACCTCTATAAGGTGATCGACGGTATCGCCGACGTGTACGAGGGCCGCCTGCAGCAGGCCGATAAACTCTACCTGGCCGGCATGAGCCAAACGCTGCGCTCCGCCGGCGTCATCGCGGTCTTTAGCGTGGCGCTGTTCCTCACGCGCAGCATGCCCATCGCGGCCATGGCTATGGGTGTTACAGCGATCGCCTCGCTTGTGCTGGTCACCGCCCCACTCGCCCTGCTCGAAACCGAAAAATCGCGTCGCGTGAGCATACGCGAAGTCGGCCGCCTTTTTGCGCAGTGCGCCCCGCTCTTTGGCGCGCTCTTTTTGTTTAACCTTATCGAGAGCATGCCCAAATTTGTGATGGAAGGCACGCTGGCCTACAAATATCAGCTGTATTTTAATGCCTTGTTCTTTCCGGCGCAGGCCATTTTGCTGAGCATTGGTTTTATCTATAAACCGCAGCTCTTGCGTTTGTCGAGCATTTGGGCTAACCCGCGCAAGCGTCGCCGCTTTGACTTAATTATTGTCGCCGTCATGGCGCTGATCGTGGTTATCACTGGCGCATGCGCCGCGTTTATGGCAGGCCCCGGCATTCCCCTTATGAGCTTTATGTACGGCCTCAACTTTGAGCGCTACCGCACATTGGCGCTGCTGATGGTCGTCGCCGGCGGCATCACCGCAGCCATCGATTTTATCTACGCCATTATCACAGTGCTGCGCCACGCCGGCGATGTCACCAAGATCTACCTCATTTGCTTTGCCGTGAGCGTGGTGCTCCCGATGATCCTCATCAACCTACTGGGGCTGATGGGTGCCGTCGTAAGCTACCTGGCTATCATGGCCCTACTGCTGGTGCTGTTGATTATCGAGTACGCCCACATCCGCCAGCGCATAGAACGAGCCCGCAACCCGTACGGTGTCTAATTAGCTGCCTCGGCCACCGGAATTTGCGATGGAATTACCCGGGCTGGGGTCTTGTTGCGGACAATATGCATCACGCAAAACTAAGTGAGTAGACTTTTACCGAATCCCCGACCACACCGACAAAGTACAAGTCTGTGACCTGCGGTTTTGTTGAAGCAAACATGTTGGGTGCTCAGCATTTCCAAAATAGTCTACTCACTTAGCCAGCGGGCAGCCAAATGATTATGTAATCCCCGCCCCAGAAAAATCATTTGATGGGCAGAAGGGCAAAAGTAGTCAAAAAAGCCCCGTCCCAAATTAACTACCCTTTGCACCGATTATTCGCCGGGCAGAATGTTCGCATAGAACTCCGCACCATCATCCAGGCGCAGGATGCCGACGCGGCCGAACTCGGAGCCGGTGGCGGCGGCACAGTCGATGTCGATGCGGTCGGGAACGCCGGCGGTATCCTCACCGCCCAAGCGCACCATCTGTCCGCGGCCCGACTCCTCATCGAGCCCTGCCAGGCCGCCTACCTCGCAATAACGCCCGAGCGACACCGTGGGCGTGTGGCCGCTCACCACGACCGGACCCTTGCCCTCGGCAGATAGCAGCCCCGTCGGGGCATCCCAATAGCCATGGCGAATCCACAGCAAGTCATCGGACGACTGCACGGCAAGCATTTGCTGCAGCAGCTCGCTATCGGCATCGACCGCTCCCCTGCCGTCACCGCAATCGACACCATGCTCAAGCAAAAACGCACGCGCTGCCTCGGTCTGAATACCGGCGTGCACCAGCAGATACGGACGCTCGGCAGTCTCTGCCACCGCATAGAGCGGCAGGGCGGCAGCCCAGCGCACCAGCTCCTCGTATGCCTCAAACTCCATTTCGTTGAGCTGCTGGCGCGTGGTCCAACCGCCGTTGATATCCCAGGTCTCGGCATCGAGCGGGTCCTGGCCGATGATCGCGTCGAGCATAATCTGCTCGTGGTTGCCCTTAAGCACGCGAGCGTTGGGCAGCGAGCGCACCAAGTTGATGACGCCGACCGGATCGGGACCGCGATCGATCATGTCGCCCAACACGTACAGCGTGTCGTCGGACGCCAGCGAGATCTTGGAAAGGGCCTCGTCCAGCGCGCGCACGTGCCCGTGAGCATCGGATGTCACATAGATCGCCATGGAACGCCTTCCCCTGCATTACGGCCGAAGCCCGGAGCCACAACTAAAACTTCAAGTTGAACTTAAACGTTACCCATTGTACTCCGTTGCAATAAAGCTGGGAAGGGCCACGCGTCGCCAACGGTCGCCAACGCCCGCGCGCGCAGTTCACGGTGCACCGCCGGCAGCTGATTCCCGGCCAGCTTCGCACACGCCGCAGCCTCGTGTCGAAAATGCGCACGCCCGCAATCCACCCCCATAACCCACCATCTTTGGGTACAAATAACCGCAGATAACTGACCGTGCCACGCCAACCTCCCAGGAGCGGACACTATCCATGAACCAGATACTTCTCTTTATAGGCCTCGTCATCATTTTGTGCCTGACCATCAAACCCGTCGGCAAAAAGCTCCCCTTCCCCACCCTGCTCATCTTTATCGCGCTGGGCATGCTGCTGGGCGTCAACGGTCCGGCGCACATCGACTTTAGCGACTATGCGCTTACCGAAACCGTCTGCAGTACGGCGCTGCTGTTCATCATGTTCTACGGCGGCTTTAACACCAACATCGACCGCGCCAAGCCTGTCGCCGTGCCCGCGGTGCTGCTGAGCACGCTCGGCGTCGTCGTCACCGCCGGCATCACCGGCGCCTTTGCGCACTTCGCACTGGGCTTCGACTGGATTGGCGGCCTGCTGCTGGGCTCGGTCGTGGCGTCGACCGACGCAGCGAGCGTCTTTAGCGTGCTGCGCGAGCACAGTCTGTCGCTGAGAGGTGGCACTGACTCGCTGCTCGAGGTCGAATCGGGCTCCAACGACCCTGTCGCCTACATGCTCACCGCCGTGCTCGCAACCCTTGCGGCCGGCGGCGACATTAACATCCCTGTGCTGCTGGCCAAGCAGATCATCCTGGGTGTGGGCCTGGGCCTTGTCATCGGCTGGGCATCTGGCCGCTTGATCGAGCGCGCACACGCAACGGCCGAGGGCGCGCAGACCATCTTTTTGTTCGCCGTGGCGATCGTCGCCTACGCGCTGCCGAGCTATCTGGGCGGCAACGGCTTTTTAGCCGTGTACCTTGCCGGCATTGTGCTGGGTGCGAGCGACATCACCGGTAAGGTCGAGCTGGCGCACTTCTTTGACACCCTCACCGAGATGGCCGAAATGACCATCTTCTTTTTGCTCGGCCTACTCGTGACGCCCGCGCGCCTGCCGCAAATGCTACTACCGGGCCTGGCGCTCATGGCGTTTATGCTCTTTGTGAGCCGCCCCATCGCCGTGGGCACGCTGCTGGCGCCCTTTAAGTCCAATCCTCGCCAGGTCGCACTCGTAAGCTGGGCGGGCCTGCGCGGCGCGGCTTCGGTCGTGTTTAGCCTCTTTGCCGTGGTGGCCGGTATTCCCGGTGGGCACGACCTGTTTGACCTGGTGTTTGTGATTGCCGTGGCGAGCATTGTGGTGCAGGGCTCGCTGCTGCCTGCGGTGGCAAAGAAGCTCGACATGATCGACGCGGAAGGCGACGTGCGCCGCACCTTTAACGATTACCGCGACGAGGACGGCATGTCGTTTGTTAAGCTCAAGGTTGGCGCGGGGCATCCGTTTGCCGGGCGCTCGCTTGCCGATATTGGCAACGCTACGAACATGCTCGTCGTCCTGGTGCTGCGCGATGGCGCGCATCCGGTACTGCCCAACGGGGATACTGTGATCAAGGAAGGTGACCTGTTGGTGATGGCTGCCCCGACATTTGAAGATCGTGCCGAGGTAACGCTGCGCGAGGTCACCGTGACACCCCACGGCCGCCTGGCAGGGCTGCGCCTGCGCGATGTGCCACAAGGCAAGCACCCCTTTATCGTCGTGATGCTCAAGCGCGACGGCCAAACCATCATCCCCGACGGCAACACCCTCATATACGCCGGCGACGAAGCCGTCATCGCCACGCTGGCGTCGTAGCGGGCAGGGACAGCCGTCCCGAATTGGCTACATTTGAGCATCAATCGCCCCGGCTGGGGTCTCATTGAGGACAATTAGCATCTCTCAAAACTAAGTGAGTAGACTTTTGCCGAATCGCCGACCACGTCACCAAAGCACAAGTCTGTGACCTGCGGGTTTGTTGAAGCAAATTAGTCGTGTGCTCAGCATTTCCAAAAAAGTCTACTCACTTAGCCAGCGTGCAGTCAAAATAGAACGGTCGCCCGCTCATTAGGCTCCATTGGGACGGCTTATCGTGCATGTTCGCGCAGCGGCGGGCGCAGACGACCGTCCCAAATTAGCTATCCTTGTCACATTCTTAGTCATCGTCGACGGCAAAATCACGGAGGTCGAGGCCTTCGCGTTCGGCTCGGGCTAGGAGCTCTTGAGGGGACTCATCCTCGATATCCACTACGTCGAGCATGGCAGCCGGAAAGCCCACGCCTGCTGCACTCCCCGCGCGATCGAGCAGGCTCTCGCGCAGCTGGTCCACATCAACTTCGATCTTCATGGTGAAACCTCCTACCAGGCCAGGCTCCTACTCAGCAGCGCTAAGCTTATCCACAGCAGCAACAAAAGCCGCAACCTGCTTGTCGTCCATCTGCACAGCCAAACGCCCCACGGGCTCATCGTAGGCGAACTGCACCTTATCGATAAAGCAATCCCAAGCACGCTCATCCACACGCACGGCAGCCTCGCAATACTGACTGAGCTTTTTGAGTCCATACCAAAACGCATTCACATGGCGCGTGGGGTCCTCATCCAGCACACCATCGTAGCGACGCCCGTTAAACTCACGCATGCGTGCCACGGCAACCTCGAGCGAGTCCCCGCCCTCGGCCGAAGCCTCATCCACCAGCTCGGGAATCGGAACCTCACGGCGAACATCGTGCCTGGTAGCGCCATCGTACTCGCCCACCAGCACGTCTTCGTCAAGCCGAGAATCATAGTCAACATAGCTCGAGCCGCTGCAAGTCCCATGCGGCGAGCCAGAGCCAAACGCACAGAACAACCCGCCGTCGGCAACAACGCGACGGTAGGTCTCAAACGACTTCTTAACCTGAGCGAGCAACTCGAAAAGCAAACCGGCATCGCACGCCGTCTCGCACGCAACGCACGCAGGCTCGGGCAACGATACCGGCTCCACCGTGCTCCCTGCAATGCGGGCGGCGCGCTCGGCCCGATACGCCTGCGCTGCCAAGCGCGCTCGCTGCGCAGCGCCGCGCACGTTGGTAAGTTCACGCTCCAACGCCACGTCACCAGCTGCATCGCCAGCCAAATCGCCCGTAAACCCGTCAGCGCCCTGCGACCCTGTCGCACTCAGCTCGGACTCAAACGTCGCTGTGATCATACCCGCAAGGTCCGTCGCATCGGCGGCACAACGCAACTGTTCCAGCTGCGTACACAGCAGGTCGGCATCCAAAGGCACAGCATCCACAACGCGCACGCCATTCAGGCGCGCCGCGTCCCGTAGCACCATAGCCCCCGCGGCATCGTACGCCGCGCGAACCTTGTCCGCCGTATTCGCACGCAGCTTTACCTCGATAAACGCAAGCGTCTGCTCCAAACGGGTCAGCAGCTCGGCCTTGTCCTCCATGCGCAAAAAGGCGGCATAGCGGCGCTCCATCTGCAGTGGACCGACAATGCCCGCCTGCTTGCGAGCCCGCGCAAGGGCCGCACCCTCAACACGGCGAACATACCCGTCAACAGCCCGCACGGCAGAGTCGCGCGCAGCGTGCTCGGCAGCCTCGACGCCCCTAAGCACGCTCAGCAGCTCGCGGGAGCGCGCCTTGCGCACCAGCTCCCCGCGATCGTACTGCTCAAGCGCCGTCTGACGCTTGGCTACCGACTCAAAGCCAAACAGCTCGTCGAGCAGCTCACCAACAGAACGCTCGCCCGCCATAGCAAGGCCTCCTCACGCACTACGCACCCACATGCCCGCGGGGCACCCGAACACCGGACGCCCCGCACGCCCGCACTCCTACAGATCCAGTGCCTTCTTCGCGGCGTCGACCGGGTCGCCATCCATGTAGAACACCGGGCTCAGGCCCGAGATAATCTCGGACGAAACACTCTGCAAACCCGCAATAGCACTCAGCGGCAAAATCACGCGCTTGGCGCCGGCGTTTTTGGCCACGCGCATAATGTCCTCGAGCCCACGGATCTCGTCCATAGAGCCCGACATGCGCAAGATTCCCGGAATCGCCAGCGCAGGCATCACCGGGCGGTTGCACGCCGCGGAGCACAGGCCCACGAACTCGGCGAGCGAAACTTCCTCGGACAGGCCCTTGCTCTGCAGGTCGTTGTAGAACAGCAGGTAATCCTTGGAGCCAATGTGCATGCCCGGCGCCACGCGGTTCGCCAGGTTCACAAAGTTGTCGAACGCGGCCTCCAGCGTATCGCGCACCGGCTTGTTAAAGGCCACGCCCTCGTGCTTAAACTTGCACTCGCCGGCAACGGCCTTGTTCTCCAGCTTGTACACGGCGACCTCGCCGCCCTGCGACCTGCCCACGCCAAACACGTGGCCGGACAGCAGCGGCCCGTCGGGAATCAGCGTGTCCTCGCTCTGCTCGGGCACGCGCACCACGTGCACGTCCTGCGGGTTGTCGGCATCCATATAGCCCAGGTTAACGTCGATAAACTCGACGCCCGCCATAATCTTGAGCTGCTCCTTTACGCGGCGACGACCCTCGATGGCGTAGTCCAGCAGCCAGCGCACGTCGTCCTTGTCCATGGCCTCGTCGGGAAACAGCAGCTTGGCCAGGCCGCTAAAGGTCTTGCGCACGGCGATCTCGTCACGTTTGTTAAAGTCGCTGTTAAAGCGGAAGTAACGGTCGATATGGTGCGTAAAGTCCTTGCGGCGCATCTCTTTGCAAAACTCCGACAGGCAGTCGGTGATCAGGCCATAATGCCCGGTCAGCAGGCTCGAGCGCATCTTGGGAATCTCCCAGCCCGGCAGGTAATAATGGATACGGTCGAAGAAGGCCGAATCGTTGTTAAACTCCGGCGGGAACGGATCAAACAGGTGCGTGGTCTTAAGGACGTTTTGCACGGTGTCGTTGATATTGCCCTCAAAGACCATGGAGGCATCGGCGTTGATCTGGTCACGGCCGCGCGCGTAGCTGCCGCTGGCCATGTAGTCCTTCATGATCTGCACGGCATTGGTGTCCTTAAAGCGCATGCCGGCGACCTCGTCGAACGTCACGCAATCCCAGTGGCCCACCAAGCCCACGCGATCGGCCCGCATGGAGTTCATGCGGCCGAACAGGTTGGCCGTGGTGGTCTGGCCGCCAGAGAGCAAGATGGCGTAGGGCGAGACCTCTTTGTATATATGGCTCTTACCGGTGCCGCGGGGACCCAGCTCGCACAGGTTGTAATTGCGCTCGATGAGCGGCACCATACGCTCGATAAAGTGCAGGCGCTCTTTCTCGGAAAGCTCGCTGGGTTCGTAGCCAGCTGAGCGCAGCAGCATGTTGAGCCACTCGTCGCGCGAGAAATACTGGCGCTCGTCGATCATGGCATCCAGGTCCAGATTGGGCATCTGGATGGGCGTAAGCGACGCCACACTAAACGGAGAGTCCTCGGGGCCGCGCTTTTTGCGCTTGGCCTTGGAGCGGCGCGGCGCATCGTCGCCAAAGACCTCCATGCCAAACTCGTCTTCCTCATCCACGGGATGACGATACTCGATGCTCATAATGCACCAAATGCCGCCCTGCAGAATCTTGGAATAGTCGCGCACGTACTCGGCCGGCATCACAAACGGCTCGATGGTCAGATTGGCAAACGATGCCACATAGATGTCTTTGTACTCGTCGAGCTTGGCCGTCACCTTGTCGATGATGGTAAAGCGGCCCAGTTCGCGAATCTTGGACTTAATGCGCTCGGACTCGTCGGGACGCACGTAGTTATCGGTGAGGATCCTGCGGATGCGATCCAGGCCCTCTGCCACGGCTTCCTCGTCATCGGTTGAGCAGTACATGCCCAGCAGATACTCAAGCACAAAGGTTGGCACGTTTGCGCCGCGCTTCATAAGGGCCGTCAGGTCCTTGCGCACGATCTTGCCAGCAAAGTGCTCGAGCAGTTTACCGTCCAGCCCGTCCATGTCGTAGCCCTCATCCTCGGGAGTCTCGGCCATAGCTTGGTCATAGCCATCGGTCGAGGACTCGTCCTCAACGGGCGCGACGGCCTCCACCGGCTCCGGGGCAGGCGCCGCAGCCTCAACGGACGCCGCAGCCTCCGCAGGCACATCCACATCAATCGAGGGAACTTCCCACAGATTGTCGTCATGGCTATCAATCATAGGGCACACTCCTAAAAACCAAAGTCAGCAACAGGGGCAAACGAAACGGCGATGGTATACGTCTCGCGCCAAACGATCTTGCCCGACTGGGCATCGCGGCAAACCAGCAAATGGGACGAGCCGGACCCAAACGACACACCCGTCTTAAGCGTAAAGCGAGCCTCGACCACGCGGTCCTGCGGGTTGGGCGAAGTCATGTCCGCATGCACGCGAGCAACGTCGCTCACCTCGTTGCCGGTCTCGTCGGTAAACACCAGCTCGTACTCGCACGGCAGCACCTTGCCCGTAGCGGCCTCCTCCTGCAGCAACTTAATGCCAAACAGCGAGTTGGTAACGCGGCGGCTCTCGCTGAGCACGCGCAGCTTCGCAGTCTGCGTATCAACGAATTCCTTTGAGGACGCACTCAGGCGGCGATACCCGACCACCGGCACCACGAGCTCCTGCAGACTCACGCCGCCATGCACGTAGCGCTTGGTTCCGCCGGGTCGCTTGTAGTGCACGATCCCGCGCGGAGCCAAGCCAACGTAGCCGCCGCCCGGCACCACATGGTCCATGTTCATGGCTAAACACGGGCTACCGTCCGCGCCGTTAGCGATATCGGACAAGGTGTCGCCCTGAGCGACCACCGCATGGCGCTTGCCAAACAGCACCGGATCGTCGGGCAGGTCGTTCTTGCCCAGGAACAAGCATTCCGGCAGTTCGTTGGCCGTGTACAAAAAGCCATGGTCGGATGTAATCGTCACGCGGGCGCCTGGCGCGTCGGTGCACACGCGCTTGGCGATCGAGACCAGCTCGTCCACGCTCTCGGCGCACGCATCGAACACATCGCTTTCGGTGGCGAGCTTCTCCCCCGTCGCGTCGATCTTGTTGTGATACAGGTACACGATCTCGCTGGACTTGAGCAGCTCCTTGCGGTCGGCGGCAGACATATCCAGATACGCCGCGGCACTCAGGGCACGACCCGTAGGCGCGGCCTTCTGCAGCACCGCTTGACGATCGACCGTAGAACCCGTGGGCATATCATCGAGCAGCACGGCGCCCGTTTCCATGTTGAGCGTCATGGCCTGATGCGGCAACAGCGCCGGCATGCCCATCTCGGTAATAGAGGGAAACATCGCCTGCACGCTACCCATGCGCACCTCGCCGCCGCGCTCGCGCTCCAAAGCGGCAGCCACGTCCTGCGCCACCTCGTAGCGCAGCGCATCGCTGATCAGGACCACCTTGGCCTTGGCACTACCGGTATACGTGGGCAGCGTCTCCCAATAAAACAGGTCTTGGCGAGCAACACCCTCAACATAGCCGGCATCGCGCCACTGCGCCTGGGCGGCATTGGCCCAGCACGCGTTGCTCTCGGTCAGATACCAGTTAACGTAGTTGTTCTCGGCCCATTCGACCGCGCGGCGCTCGGGCTCCTCCAACAGGTCGACACCACGAAGCTTGCAGCGCTCGTTGGCCTGGCGCAGCGCGCGGTATGCCGCATCCATGCGCCACCAATCTGTGGTATAGGCCTCCCATACCTCGGCCGCCTGGGCAATATGGAATCCACCCGCATGGTCGCGCTTAAAGGCTGCCATGTCGGCCAGCGCCAAAAGCACCTGGTAATAGCAGGAGACATCGTCGTACCAGCACAGGTCGCGACGGGCCGCGGCAACACGACGCGCCTCGTCAACGCGATCGGCACCCTGCGCCAGCGAGGTGAGCAGGTCGCTCAAAATGGCCTCGTCAACGCACGGGAATACATCCAGGCGCAGCAGATCGTCGGTAGGCAGAGCACCAAACACATGGCGCAGGCCGCACGCGTCCTGGACCAGCTCGCAAATCTCGCGCAGGTCATCAGACGCCGCAGCATCGCCCGCCCATTCGCGGACAACGGCAATACAATACGGCGCATAGGCAGGCGCAATATGGTTGGAAAGCTTTTGCAGCGCAGCCGCTGGCACCAGCGAGGCTGAGGCCGTCAGCAGCACATGGGCGGCAAAATCCTGGAGCGAATCGCGCTCGAACAGCGTACCCTCAAAGCCCGTGCGCTGACGCACAAAGGCAGCAAGGCTGTCGGCGGCCTCAAACTTTTGCGCCAGCTCCGACAGCGCCTCCGGGCCATCGCGCAGCAGCATAGTCAGGCACGCGCGCACAATAAACGGCATGGTGGCAGCGCTGGGATCGGAGCCGCCAAACATGGCGGCCAACAGGCCCAGCTCAACATCGGCCGCGCACGCAGGCGCGGGCATGCACTTAGAAAACTTGGCGACGCGGCCCTTGGCGGCAAAGAACGACTTGTGCGCCTGCAGTGCCTTGCGAATATCCCTCGCGTTGGAGGCCCCCAGCTGATCGGCCAGCAGTGACAGATAGTCCGCCGAGAACTGATCGGCGTACAGTTCAACATCGGCCAGCCAATCGCCCTCGAGGCCGCCACGCCCCTGCTGGCGATACACCAGCATGTCGCTCGTGGTGTCCTCGCGGGCGATAAGGCGCTTGACCTCAAACATATGCCCGTCGCAAGCCTCCACAAAGCGCACCGGACGCGGCAGGCGCTGCTCTACCGCTTCGCCAAAGCCGCCCTCGGCAAGCTCGGCAAACGTGGCGGCAAACTCGCCTTCCGCGTCGTGCCACACCACCACGCGGCGCTCACGGCAATCGGGCAGCGGCTGTTCAAAGCGCGCCGCCAGCTCTTCAATTACATCGAACTTTGCCATCTAACAATCCCACTGTCATACCGGTCAAAACAATTCGCGTAACGCGTAATCACGTGTGCATTATTTTATCTTTGCCAGCACATCCTGGAACTTGGCATAGTTGACCTTAACGCCGTCGTCCAGGTCAATCTTGATCATCTGGTCGGCCAGGTGATGCAGCTTTTCCTCGTAGGCAACGGTCTCGGTCAGCTGGTCCTTCAGCTTTTTGATGCGCTTGGTCAGCGCGACCTTCTCACCGCGCTCGGCCGTGGCCAGCGCGTCCTCGGCGTCGGCGATCTGCGAGCGATAGCGCTCCTGCTGCTCGTGCACATAGTCGGTACGAATGCGCGCCAGCAGATCGGGCGTATAGCGGTGCATGTAGACCAGAGCCATAAAGCCGTTCTTCTTGCCGCTGTCGAACAACCAGTAGATGGGGCGCTTCTTGTAGGTCTGGCAGTGGTCCTTAAAGAAGTCCTTCAAAAAGTAGGCGCGAATTACCTCGCGCGAGGTACCCTTGCCGCCGAGCGCCTCGGCAATAAAGGCTAGGTTCTGCTCGAGCGTCTCCTCGCCGTACACGGTGCGCACAAAGTCGATAAAGTAGCGAACGATGTCGTCGTCAAAGTACTCGTCATCGGTGATGGGCAGCACATTGTCGCCATCGGGCATAAAGGTCACGTGATCGGGATCGGGCATCTTGACCAGGTAGTCGTTAACCGTGGCCCCCTGGTCGGCGAGGACCAGACCGTCCACGTCCAGCGAATAGCGACCAAACATGCAGCCCACGGCATAGCTTATAAGCGAGGTAATCTCGTCGCGCTTGGTGCGCACGTACTTGTTGCCCTTGTAGCTCTCGGGAATCTCGTCGGCGGTATCGAAGATGCGCGCCACCGAGACGTACTTGTCCTCGACCTCGATGGGCACCTCGCCCTCCATGTTGTAGATCTTGGCAAAGATTCGGTTGAGCTCCTCCTCGTTAGCGCGAAGCTGCTCAAAGCGAGCATTGACCTCGGCCTTGCGAGCCTCGTATTTATCGGCGAGCAACGTTGCCATATCTCTATCCCATCCAATCAGGACCGATTAAAAGCCCAATAAAACTAGCTAAGTCAACATAGACAAGTCTACCCGACGGCAAAGCTTATAGCGCCCTATGCAGAGCATTCTGAGACACCATTTTGAGGGCACGCCCACTACAGGCGAACCCCGCTGCGCAGCCAGTATGTATTAACTTACTCCACCAGCCCCACCATTTGTTGAGCAACAAGTGCGAGCGGTAGCCATAGGGCCATAGCCGCAGCACCCCAACCAAAACAGCACGAACGAACATGACCCACTATCTCAGACCAGACCACGGCATATTCCTAAAACCCCAGGCAGATTGACGAACATGTGTTTGGTCATTATAATTTCTACTTGAATAGACTCCTCGTCTCGTGGTATAAAAAGGTTGGTACCCTCGAATAGAGGGACCTCCAAGAGCCGGGGGCTTCCCCCCGGCATTTTTTATGCGTAAATGGAGGTCACCTCATGACGGAACTCTCGATCTTTATCGATGAATCGGGTGATGCGGGTCCCGTATCCCGCTACTATATCGTCACCCTTGTCTTTCATGAGCAAGCAAACGAACTAAAGGAAAATATCGCCGCGTATGAACGCAACGTTAGAGACTGTGAACTCGATGTGATGCCATTCCACTTTGGGCCTCTTCTCACGGGCCACGATGATTACCAGTGGGTCAGCATTCGCAACCGAAAGAAACAGCTCAGCCTGTTCCGCCAGTTCGTAGATCACTCCCCCATCACATACCGACCCTTCATCTACGACAAGAGGCAGGGCCTTTACGAACCGCAAAAGCTCTCCGAAAAGATCGAACGCGATGTTACGCTATTCCTTGCCGACCACCTGGCGTACATACAGAGCTTCAACCACGTCAAGATCTACTACGACGGAGGCCAAAGCGTTGTAACGCGCGCGCTTCACGGTGCCATCGAGAAGGCCATTTCCCAAAGGGCCACGGTTTATCGCGACGCTTCGCCCAGAACATTTCGACTATCTCAGGTCGCCGACTATATTTGCGGGATCGAACTCACGCTCCTTAAGTTCCAGAATGGAACAGCGACCAAAACAGACACGGAGTTCTTTGGCTCGATCACCCCATTCAAAAAGAACTTCGTTAAGAAGCTAAAGAAAAAGAGGCTCAATTGAGTCAGCCATTCGCACTGGAGCCATGGTATAAATGGGTTGCGTTCCTTTATGGAGGGCAATCAAGAGCCGGGGGATGTCCCCCGGCATTTTTTATGCCTGGATCCAATGCAGGCTCGACATAAAAACGGGAGGGGCATCCCTAGAGATGCCCCTGCAAAATACATCCGACTTCTGCTTCAAAATCAATCGTCCCATATATCCATGAACCTTTTATCGGTCAACACATAAGCAGTGCGATTGTTAATCGGAGAAACCTTTTTTACTGAATGAGTCCTGTCATACATATAGCAAACAACGCCCGCTTTTGAGAACGTATCTATTCCGTCAACAGCGTCCATCATGTCATATAAAGTAAATACTTCCCCAACGTCAACTGTTTGCGCAAACTGCTTCGCAAGCCGCTTGTTTTCCGGATCGGTCTTAGCCTTCCTCTTGCGATCGTACGCTTGTCGCATCTGCCAATCGGCATCCCAATAGCATTCATCAAATCGGTCACTTTTTGGCACGCTGGCACAGAATGCTTCGAGCTTAGCCCTGCGCTCTTTCTTTTCGGCTTCTATTTGTTCGAAGTTCGCTTCGGCCTCTTTAAACGCTAGCTGGGCATCGCTCTTTTGCTGTCGCAACTCATCGACCTTTGCTTTGACGAGCTTACTTGAGCCCTTGGAGAGTTTGACCTCGATCGCCTTAAGGCTGGAATCGACCTTTTCTATATGCTCGGTAAGATCCGAGAGCTTCTTCTTTGCTTGACGTTTATTGCTAATGTCGAACAATCCAAACGACTGAAGCTCTTTCTCGCAGCTCGAAACCTCATTATTAAGGTTGTTTCTTAGCTCTGCCAGCTGCTCTCGTTTGCGCTCTAGGTCCCGAAAGTAATCGAATTTTGAGATTGCCTCATTCAAATCGTCGACAATCGAATCTAGCTCGCGCTGGCGCCTCGCCTTGTTCGCTTTGGCGTCAAAGTAATCGCCGCGCATCTCATTGCATCGATCGGCAAGCGCGTAGACCCTATCCCTCGTCTCGTCCTCTGCCCAAGACTTTGGTTGAAACGGTTGAGGCTTCTCGTCCTCGGCCTTTTTCTTCTCGATGACCACATCATTCTTTTTCTCAGGCGCAGCCGCCTTCTCATCCTTGGCAGGCTCAGCGACCTTCTTCTCCTTGGCGGGCGCAGCATCCTTCTTCTCCGACGCCTTACTCTCCGGCGCGGCCTTCTTCTCCGGCGCAACGGGCGCCGGCACCGGATCCAGTCCAATGCGGGCGCGAATCTCACGCATGTGCTCGGAAGGGGCAAGGATGGCCTCTGCGTTACGCCCGTCTTCGAGGTCGCAATTAGATGCCCTCAGTAAAGCAACATCAATAACATTAGCTGCGGCAGAGCGAATGTCCTGATATACGGAGCTCTCTTTTCCGTAGAAGCGCTCCTGGGCATCGACCGCGTCAAGAATGCGATCCAGATAACGCTCGGAATCCGCATTTAGCTGAGCCAAAGCCTTTAAACCGGCATTCTCCCTATCAAGCGCAGTATTACCGTCTAGCAAACTGGTCTCGTATACTGCTGACGTATAAACACCTTGGCGAATAGAAATCAAAAGAGAAACGCCCTGGACTGCAAGCTCCCTGAACTCCTCGGGCTCGACCTTAGTTTCAAAGCATTTCTTAAACGCAATGTCCCAACTGAGAGGCTCCGCCTTATTAAGACGAACGGTCGACGCGAGTCCATCGACAAACGTGCGGGCCTCATCAACACGATCCCGATCCCATGAATAGAACGTCACGCGCATGCCGTCGTTGTCACGGTATAGAGGGTAGACATAGAACTCCAAGCCAATCCCCGTATCCATGCCAGGAAGTCCCACGCCAACCTGAACGACAGCGACAATGCACCCATCACCCTGAACTTCGTGATATTCAAGTCCTCTGGGAACCATGTTGTTTATGGGAGGGAAGTGGGTGGTCCTAATCACGGCGCGACGAACCTCGAGCTGGTCCATGATGCGCATTTCCTCTGGTGTTTCAGGGCGCCACGAATAAAGAACCTGAGCCCCTTCCATGCGCCTGTTGGACGAAGCGGAGCTTAAAACAAAGGTATCTTTTTGGCTGGGGTCGGAATCGACAATCCAGCCATCGGGAAGCGCCACGGAAAACGCATTACCCCATACGCGGTCGCCCTCGCTTGCAGCAACCTTCCTATCACCGCCTGCGTTACCAGGCCGCTCCCCTCCCGCGGGGGCAGACGCCGCGCCGCATCCGTCTGAGGCCGAGGTGTCCAGCTGAATCGCCGGGGCAGAGTAGACCATCATCGTTGCCGGCTTTTCCTGCACGCCCGGAACGTCCGTCACGTTGCCTACGACCAGCGTGGATAGATCGACGTTCTTCGCCGCAACAAACGTCACCTTAAACGAGGCGCCTTGCTGGCTACGCAGCCCTTGGCGCATATCCCAAAGCATTCGTGTGACCAAGTTGAAGAACTGCGGAATACCGCGAGCGATTCGCGTGTCATACATTACGCAATATGCATCGGGGGCCGGATTGTCGATTACGAGCGCCTTGTTACAGCCGCAGAAATCAGCCAAAACAAGGCCCGTCAAATCCCCTTCTCGAAGCATAGGGTAAAGCGCCTCGTGGATTGCGCTCCTGGGAACAATGAGATCCTCATCGGCCTCAACCAGGTTATTCAGAAAACCGTCGACAAAGCAGTTGAGATAATCATTCAAATCATCAAAGCCGCCCTGAGTGGCAAACTCGGTAAGCTCGGGCACCTTTTCGTTATCGACATGCAAACCGGTCGCAGCGTGATGATGACCGTCCCAGGTGATCATTCCGTCGTCAAAGCAAACGCAATAATCGGACAGCAGGTGGAAAAAAGAAGTCACCAAATCCATCTCAATCAACCTCTCGCTTAGGCTTCAGGAGCTACTTAACTTCCTTTGGGACGTTTACGATGAGGACTTCAGCCCCCTATCTCCTCGCCTTTGCCGAACACTGGCTTTAACTTAGCCCATCAACCTCACCATTTGTTGAGCAACAAGTGCGAGCGGTAGGTGTTGGGCTACGACCGTTGAGGTCAAATAAAAGCACCGGCTGGCAATACAATAATTTCCGATTTGCGCGGCATAAAAATAGAGGGCGTCCCATAAAGAGAAGCCCCCTTGCAAAACGGTCGAGCCGTTTTTCTTACGACGGGTATTCTGCACTTCAATTTGACAAGAAGTTCGTCCACACCCATGGTTGATTCATGGACAAATCCGAGCCGAGCACCGCTTTCACGGACATCTAACGAGCATCTGGGATCAATCATTTCATCCCCGAATACACAGAATCTCGAATTGCTTGTAAGACGGGTTGAACAAGTTTAAATGCCTCTCTCTCGTTTTTCCGATAAGAGTCCCGAAGCTTACTTGCCTCCTCCTCGTAAGCATCAAGATCGTCCACTTGTTCGACATACTCTGGAGGATGCTCATCATCAGGCTGATTAGAAATAGTATAAAAATGTTTTTTATGCAGTTCTTTTGAATCATGTTTGTAAGACTCGTAGTCTTTGTTAAGCGACGTAAGCATCGTCTTCATTGCTTCTAAGACGCTCTTCGATCCATATATTCTCACGTGATTGCTGAGAACCAGAGATTTCGAGTAGAAATCGGCACAAAGTGCCCAGTCCGGGTTTTCCCGAAATGCATCAAGAAATGAAATCAGCTCATCATATGTTTCGACTCGTTTTTCTCTATATGCCTTTAGCACCTCTGATCTGGCAGTCAGTTTAGATGTAAACAGTGCTAGAGCAAGTGAGCCAAACAGAGTGATCAATTCGGGCCAATAGGGAAAACTGTTTATACAGCCCAAAGCAAAACTGGAGTCCATGTTGTCACCAGCTACACCAATGGATGGCGTTTGAAATCCCAAGAGGTTTCAAACGAATCCCAATCCGCTTCAGATTCAACGACTTGCTTGACAACAAGGGATTTAACGCCATCAGACGATTCCCGCGATGATACAACTGGAAAAGAGCCAACGACTCCAGCGCTCCAGTTCAATGTCGGATTTATCGCTTTAGAAAGTAGCTGAATTGCAGACGAATTTAACAGACCGAGGAGATACCAATACATCTCTGGATTGGGATAACAAGCTGGGCCGGCATCGCCCATGACATACTCATCTGTATTTAAAGCCCTGAAACTAATGTCACCCGAGGTAATTAGCGACCAGCACAGACATGATTTGAAGTAATCAGACTCGTTAATATTACCTGAACCTGGAAACGCTTTGATCTCCTTGCCATCGTCCTTCCAACGCACGACATAATCGCGATTACCATACCAACGACGATAGGGACCGCCTTTGGAGTAGAACTTATAATCAATGTCAATCAGTGAAGCAGAGACTTCATACCACTGTCGAAGAAACAAGTCATTATTTCCCGTAAACATCCCTTTACGTGTTTTCGCAATTTTTGCCAAAGGCCGCCCAACCTCGAAGGAGCCGCTTGCCCCTTTCCCAAGCCAGTAGGCTATGGGGGTGCCGGGGATCTGCTTGAAGGTCTCGGCGTCGCGGCGGTAGAACCAGCCGCAGCCGGGATTTCGGATTGCCTCGAGGGCCTTCTTGCGCTTGGCATCGCTGCCGTTGATGTCGACGAGGCGCACATAGGCGCCCTCGCATGCCGCGCGGCCGTTGTAGACGACGTCGGCC
>NZ_JBQKHC010000019.1:0-41351 GCF_052118485.1 Collinsella sp. LCP21S3_C7
CACGAGGAGGCGCCAGGTTAAACTGAAGGGACTGACCCCGGAGGAGTTCCGGAGACAGTCCCTTGCGGCGTAGTTCTTATTTAAGCCGTCCAAGTTTTGGGGTGCAGTTCATTTTGGGACGGGGCTTTTTTAGCTACCCAACCTGGGGCCTTTAAAGCTTGAGCCGCGCATTGAGATAGGGCAGCTAAAAAAGCCCCGTCCCAAAAAGACTAAAAAAGCCCCGTCCCAAAAAGACTACCCGTGCCCCAACTGCCGGCCCTTGTTACATGAAAGCGCCCTCAAGCGGATGTGCTTGAGGGCGCCTCTTGTTTGCGAGGTTAAGACTCAATGTAGTCTTTGAGCTTGCTGGAGCGGCTGGGGTGGCGGAGCTTGGCCAGGGTCTTGGACTCGATCTGGCGGATGCGCTCGCGCGTGACGCCAAACTCGCGGCCGACTTCCTCGAGCGTGCGGGGATGTCCGTCGACAAGTCCAAAGCGCAGCTCAATAACCTTGCGCTCACGATCGGCAAGCGAGTCGAGCACCTGGGTGAGCTGCTCCTGCAGCATGGAGAAGCTGGCGGCATCGGGCGGAACGATGGCCTGGGAGTCCTCGATAAAGTCGCCCAGCTGGGAATCCTCTTCCTCGCCGATAGGAGTCTCGAGCGACACGGGCTCCTGCGAGATCTTCTGGATCTCGCGGACGCGGTCGGCACTCATGTCCATCTCGGCACCGATCTCCTCGGGGGTCGGGTCGCGACCCAGATCCTGGAGGAGCTGGCGCTGCACGCGGACCAGCTTGTTGATGGTCTCGACCATGTGTACGGGAATACGGATGGTACGGGCCTGGTCGGCGATAGCGCGCGTGATGGCCTGACGGATCCACCACGTGGCGTACGTGGAAAACTTGAAGCCCTTCTGGTAGTCGAACTTCTCGACGGCGCGGATCAGACCGAGGTTGCCCTCCTGGATCAGATCCAGGAACAGCATGCCGCGACCGACGTAGCGCTTGGCGATGGAGACGACCAGACGGAGGTTGGCGCTGATGAGCGCCTGCTTGGCCTCGAGGCCCACGTTCTCGATACGAGTCAGACGACGCATCTCGGCGCGAGTGAGCTCGATCTCGCCCGCCTCGGCGGCCTCGAGCTTCTCGGTGGCCTCGAGACCGGCCTCGATCTTCATGGCCAGATCGACCTCTTCGGAGGCAGTCAGCAGGTCGACCTTGCCGATCTCCTTAAGGTACATACGAACCGGGTCACCGGTCAGCATCACCGTGGAGGCATCGATGCCACGCACGCGAGAACGCGAACGGGACGTGCGGACGGTGCGCTTCTTTTTGCTCTTGCAAGAACCCATCTCGGCATCGGCCTGACGGGCCATCTTAAGCTCATGATCGTCGAGCGAGCCGGAATCGTGCTCCTCGTCGTCATCGAAATCGTCGGTATCGTTATCGTCATCGTCGACGTCCATGGGGGCGTCGTCGTTTCCGCTCGCGGAGATAATCTGGATGCCGCTGTTGCGCAGCGCGGAATAGACCGCGTTGAGCTGCTCATCAGAAACATCGATATCCTTCAGGACGACCTGGATCTCGTCCTCGGTTACCGAAGTCCTGTTTGAGCCGTTGCCCATGAGCTTAGCAACGTAGGATTCCAGCTCAGTACCCGTGCTCTCAGTCTTATTTGGCACAGATTCTCCCTTCGTAGTCCACAGGACACATTACTTTAGCACACACTTATACGTCTATACCCAAAATTCAGACTGGATATAGCAGATAACATGCCGATTGACCACAACATCTAGGCCTGATCGGGACCCGCGGCCTCCAAACCAATCAACCGGAACGGATCGGCCACGCCGCCAATCGACTTCTGGAGCTCGCGCTGGCGCAAAGAATCCTGCGCGGCCTGCATGGTCAATGCACGGCGCGCGTCATCGTCGAGCGACCGGTCCTGGCGCAGCTTGGCCTGGGCAGCCCGCATACGGCGCTTGATGGTGTAAAGCTCAAGCGTATCGAGCATAAAGACGATGTTCGTCTCGGTGGGGTGCTTGCTCGTCGCCGAGATGCGCCCGGCGCTGACAAGCGAAGCCGCCTCGGGACACACCGCGCGCGCGGCGTCCATGCACGCCGCGGGGTCGGTGCCCGGCGGCGTCGCGAGCACGGCCCACGCGATGGACTCGTGACGGGGGTCTACCCACTCAATCGAGCAGATGCGATCGGTGTACGTGCGGAATAGGTCGGGGTAGCTGGTGAGCATCGTCAACAGCTCGCGCTCCCCCGCCAGAGACTTCCGCTCCAGATCGGTCAGCACAATCGGCGTCGCCGGAACGGAAGCGGTCGAAGCAGACCCCGCGGGCGCCGCGTCCATGCCAGCAGGCACATCGATCGGCGGCATATCGTCGACGACCTCGACCGGCGCGGCCCCGTAGGCCTCGAGCGGCACATAGTCGTACGGTTCCTCCTCGACCGGTGCGGATACCGGCGGCGTCGTCCCCGACGCCCAGGCGCCGCGAGATGCCCCCTGCGGACCGGACACCCGACCGCCCGCGCTGCCTGCGCGCTCGGCCTGTGCCCGCTGGCGCTCGTAGTTCTGCTCGCGACGACGCTCGGCGTCCTCGCGCTTGGCGACATCGCGAAACACACGGCCCGAGCTCGAGCGTACCGTCTCCAAATCCAGGCCCAGAAGGTCGGCGATCTGGATAAAGTACGTATCGATCATGTAGCTATCGCGCAGCGGATAGATGAGCGTCAGCGCATCCTCGAGCGCCTTGGCGCGACCGCCCGGCGTGGTAATGTCGCTCGACTCCTGCAGTGAGCGGTACACAAAGTCCATGAGGGGCTCGGCGGCGTCGATACGCGCCTGCAGTGCCTCGCCACCATGCGCCGTGACGAACTCCATAGGGTCGTTGCCGTCGGGAAGCACCACGCAGCGCAGGTCCATCGAGTCCTGCTCGATAAACTGAATCGCGCGGCGCGAGGCCTTTTGACCGGCGGCGTCACCATCGAACATATACACAATGCGCTTGGCAAAACGGGTGAGCGTCTTTACGTGATGTTCCGTCAGTGCCGTGCCCAGCGTGGCGACGACGTTTTTGATCCCCGCCTCCCAGCAGGCGATGCAGTCGGTATATCCCTCCACCACGATGGCGGTATCCTGCGCGACGATAAACTCCTTGGCCCAGTTAAAGCCGTAGAGGTTTCTCTTTTTATGAAACACGCTCGTCTCGGCGGTGTTGAGGTACTTGGGTTGGCCGTCGCCCATAATACGACCGCCAAAGGCGATGTTATGACCCTGTTCGTCAAAGATGGGAAACATCACGCGGTCGTAAAAACGATCGGCGAGCTGTCCGCGCCCGCGGCTCACGGCCACGTTGGCGTCGATCATCTCCTGCGGGGTAAAGCCCTTCTGCGACAGATGGGCCACCAACATATTGCGACCCGGCGCAAAGCCCAGGCAGTAGCGACGGCAGACGTCGCCACCCATACCGCGGCTGGCAAAGTACTCACGCGGACGGCTGTCCTTACCGCGCATGAGCATGGTGTGATAGAACTGGGCCGTCTCGGCGCACAGGTCATAGATGCGGGCGCGCTTGGTGCCGCGATCGCGCTGCGCGCCGGTATCGTGCAGCTCAATGCCGGCACGATCGGCCAGGTAGCGAATCGACTCGGGAAAGCTCAGGTTCTCGCGCTTCATGATGTAGGTGAAGACGTCGCCGCCCTCGCCGCAGCCAAAGCAGTGCCAAACCTGCGTAGCGGGGATAATGTGAAACGATGGGGTCTTTTCGCCATGGAAGGGGCAGCAACCCCAAAACTCATGGCCGCGGGGCTTGAGCTCAACCGTTTCCTGCACAATGGCAACCAGGTCGGACGCAGCGCGCACCTGGTCTTTCTCCTCATCGCTAATCACGGATGCTCACCCCCTGCTCACCCAAGTTATGACGGATATCGTCAATATTACCCTCGACGGTCGCGATAAGCTCGTCCAGCGAATCGAACACGCGCGAAGGACGCAGCCAACGCGTAAACGCCAACGAAACCGAACGTCCATACAGGTCGCCCGCATACCCGATCAAGTTGGCCTCGAGATGCGCCGAGGCGGCATCGTCGGCATACGTCGGCGGCAGGCCCACGTTGACGGCAGCGGGCCACACGGTATCGTCGACCAGCACAAGGCCCTCGTAGACGCCATCGGCAGGCAGCTGGATTCCGTTTGGCACCAACAGGTTTGCCGTAGGAAATCCCATATCGGAGCCCTCGTGGCGACCGTGAATCACGCCGCCGCGCACCATATAGGGACGGCCGAGTAGATCGGCTGCCAGCTCAACGTGGCCCAAGCTCAGCTCACGTCGAATGCGGGTGGCGCAGATAGCCTCGCCGGCCTCGCACAGCAAATTGTGCCCATACACGTCAACACCGCGCTCAGCGCCCCATGCCTGCATCTCGGCAACGCCCGAGGCACCGCCGCGGCCCAGCCTAAAATCGCTGCCAACGCGAATGGAGCGAATGTCGACAACATGCGCCAACAGCTCAAGAAAGCCCACGTGATCGAGCGACGCTACCGCAGGCGTAAAGGGAACAGCCACCACGGCATCGACCCCAGTCTGAGCCAGGGCATGCAGGCGGTCGGCCGTCGTCATCAATTTTTGAGCGGGCGCAGGGCTCACCACAACATCTGGATCAGGGTCAAACGTTACGACAACCGCTTTGCAGCCGTGGACGCGCGCATCGCGAATGACCGCGTCGATCAGCTCACGATGTCCCCTATGCACGCCATCGAACACGCCGATGGCAATCGAGGCGGCACCCATAGACTCGCAGTCACCAAAAGCATCAGCCAAAACGATGCGGACCTCCGCCGCCGCGCCCACAAAAAATGTGCGCGCGAGCTCGCGAGGGTCCAGCATCATCGAACACCGCCGATCGCCTGCGGAAAGACGTGCTCCATCACAAAGCGACCATCCTCGATACGAGCCAAAGCCTTGAGCCCGCCATCGAGCACCAGCGCAAACGGTGCCTTCGACACATCGAAGCCGGCGAACGCGCGATCAATAGGAATACGACGACCGCACAGCAGATCTTCCGCAAGATTGCCCGGCAAGTCGACGCGCGTGGCGCCGAGGGCCGCAATGGGGTCCAAGGCAAAGCCGGCAGCGGACTCGGCAGAAAGTTCCTCGACCGCATGGCAGGCACCGATGGAGACAATGCCAGAAGCGGTACGGCGCAGCGCGGAAATATGCGCGGCACTATCGCAGGCGCGACCCAGGTCGCGAGCGAGCGCACGGATATAGGTGCCCTTGCTCACCGAGAAGGCAACGGTCCAAATGCAGAAATCGCCCTCGCCACTCACGGCGATCAGGTCGGCAGAATATACCTCGACCGGGCGCGCGGGCAACTCAACGGCATTGCCCTCACGTGCAGACTTATAGGCGCGCACGCCGTTGACCGAAATAGCCGAAAACGCCGGCGGGATCTGCATCTGAGGGCCCAGCATGGCGCTCAAGCGCTCACGGGCATAGGCCGGATCGCGCAGCTCGGGTGCAATGGCAACCGTACGGACGGCCTCGCCTTCCGCATCGTCGGTATTGGTCTCGGCGCCAAACGAGATATCGGCGACGTAACTTTTGGTATCGAGGGTAAGCATGCCCAGCAGACGCGTAGCCTGGCCCACGCCCACCACCATGACACCCGACGCCATGGGGTCGAGCGTGCCGGCATGACCGACGCGCCGCTCATGGAGGGCGCGCCGGCACCGCGATACCACGTCGTGGGACGTGCAGCCCACCGGTTTATCGACGGCGAGCAGCATATTCAATTGAGAAGGCGTACGACGAGCCATGTACCATCCAAAAAGTTAGAGCTCGACGGTCACCGAAGCGGGATCCTCCCCCACCAGCTCGGCCAGCATGGGAAGTGCCGCGGTGAGCGTCTCGAAAATCGTTCCGTTATTGGTAAAGCCGGCGGCAGCGTGATGTCCGCCTCCGCCAAAGTTGGCCGCAATCTCGGAGACATCCATGTCGCCCTTGGAGCGCAGGTTTCCGCGCACCTTGGTATCGCCCTCGATGCCCTTAAGGAACAGGCAGACCTCGACACCCATCACCGAGCGCACCACATCGACCAAGCCGTCGCACTCATCCGAGGTGACGCCACATTCCTTAAGATCACTTTCGTACGCGTAGCTATACGCCACGCGCCCGTGCGCGACCGTCTTGATGCGGCCCATGACGATGGACTTGAGGTGCAAGAACTCGACGCGCATGCTCTGATAGACCTCGAGCGCGACACGCGCCGGGTCGGCACCGTGCGCCACCAGGCGCGAAGCCGCATGGAACGCAGCGGCATCGGCATTCTGATACTGAAAACGACCGGTATCGGTAACCAGGCCGCAGAGCAGACAGGTGGCGATGCGATCGCGAACGACAATGCCGCAATCATCCAAAAAGCGGTCGATAATCATGGCGCACGCCGCGGCATCGACACGCCTCAGGCTTACCTCGGCAAACTCCTCGCGCGCCGGATGGTGGTCAAAGCACACCACATGTTTGGAGCGGCGGAGCACGTCGGCCGAGTTGTTCAGACGCTCGACAACCGGCACATCCACCGAGATAAACAGGTCGGGATCGCCCGTAAAGCTCGAAGCCGGCACCAGACGATCGGCGCCTTCCATAAAGCGGTAAATACGCGGAACGGGATCGTCGTCTGCGAGCAGCAGCGCGATGTCCTTGTCGGGGAACGCCTTCATGAGCGAGAGGCCCAAGCCCAACACGGAGCCCAGGGCATCGCCGTCGGGAGAGGTATGACCCGAGATCGCAATGGAGGACGCACCCTCGATAAGCTCGAGGATGCGTCGTTTAATATCTGCAGACTCGCACGAGACGAGGTCGGCGGAATTAGTCATCTAAAGCTGCCTCCTGGGCGGCATCCGCTATGGGATAGCCGTCCTCGTCCTTTTCGATCGCCAGCGTGGCCGGGACATTCTCCAGCGCACGCGTAATGCGCTCGGCCTCATCGGTCGAGCGATCGATGCGAAAATCGAGCTCGGGCGTGACGCGCCAGTCGAGCGAGCGAGCCAACAGGCTGCGAATACGGCCCTTGGCGCTGGCGAGCGCCTCCATGACCTCATCGTAGCGGCTCGCATCGCACGACACGTACACGCGCGCGAACGAACGGTCCACCGCGACCTCGACCGCGGTCAGGGTGACCAGGTCGAGACGCGGATCGGAAACCTCAAAGAGAAGGATATAACCGAGCTTCTCGCGAAGCTGCTCGCCCAGACGGCGGGTTGCCTGCGTTTGCTTCATAGCGCTACCCCCTACTCGGTACGGGCAACCTGGTCGATACGGTAACCCTCGATCTGGTCGCCGGGCTTGATGTCCTGGAAGTTCTCCAGGCCAATGCCGCCCTCGGAACCGCTCTTGAGGCTCTTGGCCTCGTCCTTGTAGTGGCGCATCGAGGCGATCTTACCGTTAAAGACAACGATGCCGTCGCGCACCAGGCGCACGGAATCGGTCGCGGCGATCTCGCCCTCCTCGACGCGGACACCGGCGGCGATACCGACTTTGGGCACCTTAAAGGTGTCCAGGACGGTCGCGGTACCCGTGGAGACCTCGACCTCGGTGGGCTTGAGCATGCCGATACGGGCAGCGTCGAGCTCCTCGAGGCACTTGTAGATAACGTCGTAGCAACGAATCTCGACGCCCTCGCGCTCGGCAGCGGAGCGGGCCTTACCGTCGGGACGCACGCCAAAGCCAATGATGATGGCGTTGGAGGCGTCGGCCAGGACGACGTCGGTCTCGTTGATGGCACCGACCGCGGAGTGGATCGTGTTGATGCGGACCTCGGACTGATCCATCTTGTCGAGCGAGTCCTGAAGGGCCTCGATGGAGCCCTGGACGTCGGCCTTGATGATCAGGTTGAGCTCCTTGACCTCGGCGTCGGCGATGGTCTCGAAGAGGTTCTCGAGCGTGACGTGCTTCACGCGGCTCTGCTCCTCGATACGGGCCTTGAGCGAGCGCTCATCGGCCAGGGCGCGCGCCTCGCGCTCGTCCTCGAACACGCGGAACTCGTCGCCGGCGTTGGGGACGGACTGCAGGCCCAGGATCTCGACGGCGTCGGAGGGACCGGCCTCGGTGACGGCGCGGCCCTTGGGGTCGAGCATGGCGCGAACGCGGCCATAGGTAAGGCCGGCGACCAGCGTATCGCCCACGTGCAGGGTACCGCGGGTCACGAGCACGGTAGCGACCGAGCCGCGGCCCTTGTCGAGCTTGGCCTCGAGGACGTTGCCCGAGGCGAAGGTATCGGGGTTGGCCTTGAGCTCGAGCACGTCGGCCTGGAGCAGCACGGTCTCCAGAAGGTCGTCGATACCGATCTTCTGCTTGGCCGAGATGTTGACGAACATGTTCTGTCCGCCCCACTCCTCGGGGATGACGCCGTACTCGGTGAGTTCCTGGCGCACACGGTCGGGGTTGGCGCCGGGCTTATCGATCTTGTTGACGGCGACGACGATGGGAACGCCGGCGGCCTTGGCGTGGTTGATCGACTCGACCGTCTGGGGCATGACGCCGTCGTCGGCGGCGACGATCAGGATGACGATGTCGGTCACCTTGGCGCCACGGGCACGCATGGCCGTAAAGGTAGCGTGGCCCGGGGTATCGATGAAGGTGATCTTGCGGTCGTTGATCATGACCTGCGAAGCGCCGATGGCCTGGGTAATGCCGCCAGCCTCGCCGGCAGCAACGCCGGTGTGGCGGATGGCGTCGAGCAAGCTCGTCTTGCCGTGGTCGACGTGACCCATGACGGTGACGACCGGGGCGCGGGGCTTAAGGTCGGCGGGATCGTCGTAGAACGAGAAGGTGTTCTCCTCCTCGGGGGTGATGATCCTGATCTGACGGCCCAAGTCGTCGGCAACGAGCTCGACAAGGTCGTCGGACATGGACTGCGTCATGGTGAGCGGCGTGCCCAGCAGGAACAGGCGCTTAATGATGTCGTTGGCCGGAACGTCAAGCGCCTCGGCAAGCTCCTGGACGGTAACGCCCTGGGAGACCTTGATGGCGTCGAGCTCCTCGGGGTTCACGCCCTGGGCCAGCGCCTCCTCAATCTTGCGCTCCTCCTGAGCCCTAGCGGCCTCGCGCTCGCGCTTCTCCTTGCGCTTCTTGCGGCGACCGGTGGACTCGCGAGAGGCCTCCTCGACGGCGGCACGGGCCTCCTCGAGAACCTTCTCGCGGCTGTACTCCTCGGCCTCGCGCGCCATGCGGCTGTAGTGGTCCTCTTCGCTGTTGTGACCACCCTTGCGCTTCTTGCCCTTGCCCTGCTTATCGGGGTTGGGAAAATCCATGCCGGCAGCGACATTGTTGCTGGCGTTGGTGCGATGGCTGTGCGGGCGGTTCTCGGAGGCGTTGCGGTCGTTGCGACGGCCGCCACGACGATCGTTGTTGCCACCGCGACGGTTGCCGCGCTCGGCCTTGGCCTTGTCCTCGGCGTCCTTCTTCTCCTTGAGCACGGTCTCCTGTGCGGCGATCTGATCGAGCAGCGAACGGAAGCGCGAACCGGAGTCGGAAGCGGGAACGGCGCGGCGCTGGGCCTCGCGAGCAGCCTCCTCCTTTTCGCGGGCAAGGCGCTCCTGCTCGGCCTTCTTCTTGGCCTCGGCCTCGGCACGGGCTGCCTCCTCGGCGGCCTGGGCGGCGGCAAACTGGCGGCGCTCCTCCTCGCGTGCCTTCTCGGCGGCGATGCGCTCGCGCTCGGCCTCGGCGGCACGCGCTGCCTCCTCGGCGGCGGCAGCCTCCTCCTCGGCCTGCTTGGCGGCCTCGACTTCCTGGGCGCGGGCCTCGATCACCGAGGCAAGCTGCTTTCGGACCATGGCAACATAAGCGTCCTCCAGCGCGGAGGAAGCAGACTTAGCGGGAATCTTCATTTCGGCGAGGTGACCCATCAGTTCCTTGGAGGTCATGCCGAACTCTTTGGCCAGGGTGGAAACACGGACTTTTGCCATATGACTTCACCTACCCTTTCTGGCACCTTGGGTGCCTAGAGACTGAACGAGCGTGGGATGTGCGCCGGAACCTGTCCAGCGCAACCGCGCGCTAGATCAGGTCCTCCGCATCATCGAAGGCGTCGGTGTCGTGGACACCGCAGAAACGGGAACCGGGACGGGCCTGGTTGCGGCACTGGATGCCGTCCTCGGACACGTACTCGCAGCGACGGGCGTCGTCATCCTCCTCGTCACCGATCAGGTCGGCGGCAGGCTCCTCGTGAACGGGAACGTTCTTGAGGATGTCGGCGGCAAGGGTCTCGGACTTAATGTCGATGTGCCAGCCGGTCAGGCGTGCGGCCAGGCGGGCGTTCTGGCCCTCCTTGCCGATGGCGAGCGAAAGCTGGTCGTCGGGCACAATGACGCCGGCATAGGCCTTCTCCTCGTCGATAAGGACGCGAGTGACCTTGGCGGGCGACAGGGCGTTGGCAACGTAGACGGCCGGATCGGCATCCCACAGGATGACGTCGACGCGCTCACCGCGCAGCTCACCCACGACGGCGCGCACACGGCTGCCCTTGGGGCCGACGCAGGCGCCCACGGGATCCAGGCGGTCATCGAGCGAGTGGACGGCGACCTTGGAGCGCTGGCCGGGCTCGCGGGCGATCGACTTGATCTGGACGGTGCCCTCATAGATCTCGGGCACCTCCTGCTCAAACAGACGACGCATGAGCTCGGGGTGGGTACGCGAGATAACGATCGGCGGACGGCTGTGCTCGCCGCGAACCGGCGGAAGCGTGGAGTTGGGGTCGCGAACGTCAATGATCACGGCCTTGATGTGCTGGTTGTGCAGATAGCGCTCGCCCATGGGGCGCTCGTTGCGCTCGTTCTCGTAGCGGCGCTGATCAAAGTGCGGAAGCTCGGCCTCGACGCCTTCGCGGATCTTGACGATCGTAAAGTCGGGTGTGGACTGCAGTACGGTACCGCTGATGAGGTCGCCGATACGGCCGGAGAACTCCTCGTAGATCTGCTCGCGGGCGGAGTTGCGCACGATGGCGTTGATCTCGGCCTTGGCGTGCTGGGCGGCGATGCGGCTGGTGTTCTTGGGGGTGACGTCGATCTCCTCGAACTCGGTGAAGTTGCCCTCCTCGTCCATGGAATCGTCGATCGGCTCCAGGCGGTAGACATAGATCTTGCCGGTGGTGCGGTCGATGGTCACCTTGGCGCCCCACTCAAGATGCAGGATCTCGGCATAGCTCTTGGCGAGCGACTGCTCCAGGCGGTCGATCAGGTAGAGCTGGTCGATGTGCTTCTCCTGGCAAAGCTCCATCAGGGCGGACATCATGTCGGATGCTGCCATGTTAGTTTCCTTCCTTCGCGGGCTTGAAGTCATAGACGGGCTTCAACTTGCACTTTTTAACATCGGAAAAATCGAGGGTGACAGACTCGCCGTCCTCGAGCTCGAGGGTTACGTTGGTCTCGGTCGCGGCGGCAATCTTGCCGGAGTACTTGCGACGGCCCTCGGTGGCGGTGGAGGAAAGCTCGCAGTCCTCGCCCACAAAGCGGGCAAAGTCACGCGGACGGCGCAGCGGGCGCGCCATACCCGCGCTCGACACCTCGAGCGTATAGCTCGAAGAGATGGGGTCGAGCTCCTCGATCACGTCGCCGACCCACTTGGTGTTGGCCGTGACGTCGTTGAGCGACAGGCTCTGACCCTCGGCACCCTCGATACGCACACGCACGCAGGGGGCCTTGGTGGCACCCACGAGCTCAACGTCGACAATATCGACATCGTGCTGGGGGGCGACGGCCTCGAGCGCGTCGATGATCGCCTGCTCGATCTTGGTCTTGACCATTGCGGCACCTCCATCCATACAAAAAAGAAGCGGGGCCGAAACCCCACTTCTTTCAATTACAACTTCATTTGCAAGCAAACTATACCAATACCTGCGAAAACGTGCAACCATAGCACAAACCCGCAGGTCAGCGTGAGCACAGGTTCTCCACAAGAAATGGATAATTGGATGTAGTCGCAAGTATCCATATCCAAAAAGAGGGACGACCCAGCCGGATCGTCCCTCGTCTATTGTGCATCAACTATATGCGCGAGGTTTACTTAACCACCAGGTTGACCAGCTTGCCGGGCACGCAGATGGCCTTGACGACCGTCTTGCCCTCGAGCCACTTGGCAACAGCGGCCTCGGCGGCAGCCTGCATCTCCTCGTTGGAGGCATCGCGGGCCACATCGATGCGGCCGCGGACCTTACCGAGCACCTGGACGACGATCTGCACCGTGTCCTCGATGGACTCGGCCAGGTCAAACTCGGGCCAGGCGGCGGTGTAGGCGTTGCCCTCGCAGCCGAGTGCCTCGTGCCACAGCTCGTCGGCCCAGAACGGGCAGATGGGGGCAAGGACGCTCACGATGTCCTTGGCCACGCCGTAGCACAGTGCCTTGTCGCGCGATGCGCCCTCGGTGGCGTTGAGGTAGGCGCTCGCCGCGTTGACGAGCTCCATGACGGCCGAGATCGCGGTGTTAAACTGGCCGCGATCGAAGTCCTCGGTGCACTTGGCGATGGTGCGGTGACGCTCGCGATAGAGCTTCATCGCGGTCTCGTCGAGCACGGACTTGTCGAAGGCAACGTTGGCGTCACCCGACTGGACAAGCTGCCACACGATACGCCAGGCGCGCTTGATAAAGCGGTTGGCACCCTCGACGGCCTTGGGATCCCAGTCAAAGTCCTTCTCGGGCGGGGCGATAAACAGGATCGCCAGACGCATGGTGTCGGCGCCGTAGGGCTCGATAACCGAGCTCGGAGGCACGACGTTGCCCTTGGACTTGGACATGGTGTCGCCGTTCTCGTCCTTGACCATGCCCTGGCACAGCAGGTTGGTAAAGGGCTCGTCAACGCTCAGCAGACCCAGGTCGCGCAGCGCCTTGGTAAAGAAGCGGCTGTAGAGCAGGTGCAAAATGGCGTGCTCGATGCCGCCGATGTAGTTATCGACGGGCATCCAACGGTCTGCCGCCTCGCGGGAGAAGGGCAGCTCGGTGTTGTGCGGGTCGGTATAGCGCAGGTAATACCAACTGGAGCAGGTGAAGGTGTCCATGGTATCGGTCTCGCGCTTGGCCGGGCGGCCGCAGACCGGGCAGGTGGTCTCGTAGAAGTCCTTGCACTCGGCGAGGGTCTCGCCGGCGCCCAGGTCCAGGTTCTCGGGCAGCGTCACCGGCAGCTGGTCCTCGGGCACGGGCACAATGCCGCAGTGCTCGCAATGGATGGCCGGGATGGGGTTGCCCCAATAGCGCTGACGGCTGATGAGCCAGTCGCGCAGGCGGAACTCGACCTTGCGACGACCGCAGCCCATGGCTTCGAGGTCGGCCACGATGGCAGCCTCGCCCTCGGAGTGCTTACCGCCGCGCATGCCGGTGTACTTGCCGGACTGGACGAGCGTGCCCTCGGCAGCGTGGGCGCAATCCCAGTCGACGGTCTCGGCATGGAAGGTATCGATGGTCTCGCCACTGGCCTCGACGGCAGCGCGGTCGTCATCGTCCAGGATGATCGGGACGATCGGGAGGTCGTACTTGCGGGCAAACTCAAAGTCGCGCTGGTCACCGCAGGGAACGGCCATGACGGCGCCGGTGCCGTAATCGGCAACGACATAGTCGGCAACCCACACGGGAACCTTCTCGCCGTTGACGGGGTTAACCACGTAGCGGCCCGTAAAGGCACCGTGCTTCTCGAGGGTGCCCTGGGCACGCTCGACGGCAGAGATATGCTTGGAGTCCTCGACGATCTTGGTCACGGCCTCCTCGTACTCCGTGCCCTCGACGAGCTCGTGCAGACGAGCGTACTCGGGAGCCAGGACAAAGAAGGAGACGCCAAAGAGCGTGTCGGCACGCGTGGTGAAGACGGTGATCTTGCCCTCGTCGCCCTCGATGGGATCGCCGTTGGCATCACACAGGGTAAAGTCGACCTCGGCGCCCTCGGAGCGGCCGATCCAGTTGGCCTGCATCTGCTTAACGCGCTCGGGCCAGCCGGGGAGCTTCTCCAGATCGTCGAGCAGCTCCTGGGAGTACTCGGTAATCTTGTAGTACCACTGCTCAAGGTCGCGCTTCTCGGGCTCGGTGCCGCAGCGCCAGCACTTGCCCTCGGTAACCTGCTCGTTGGCCAGAACGGTCTTGCAGTTGGGGCACCAGTTGACCGGGTTCTTCTTGCGGTAGACCAGGCCCTTTTCCCACATCTTCTCAAAGATCCACTGACCCCAGCGGTAGTAGTCGGGGCTGCAGGTCTTGACCATGCGATCCAGATCGTAGGAGAAGCCCATGCGCTTCATCGTGGCGAGCGCCTGGTCCATGTTCTTATACGTCCAGGCGGCAGCCTGCGTGTTGTGCTTGATGGCGGCGTTCTCGGCGGGCAGGCCAAAGGCGTCAAAGCCAATGGGATGCAGCACGTCAAAGCCGCGCATACGGGCCTGACGGGCCATGGCATCGCCGATGGTATAGTTGCGCGCGTGGCCCATGTGCAGGTCGCCCGAAGGATACGGGAACATCTCGAGCACGTACTTCTTGGGCTTGCTGGCGTCGGTGTCGACGGCAAAGAGGTTGGAGTCCTCCCAGGCCTTCATCCACTTGGACTCAATGGCCTGCGCGTCGTAGGCAGGGATCTCGTCCTTATGATCTGTGCAATCGCACATATCAGCTCCTTTAATCTTAGCTGGGGTCGGTCGGCTTGGCTTTGTTCGCTACTGCGGACAGTCCTGCGCAAGACGAAGAGCACATTAAGTGCTCTTCTTTGCGTGCGGAACTTGTAGCGAACAAAGCCAAGCCGACCGACCCTAAGGTTAACTTGACTGATGATAGCAAATACGACAAGCGAGATGCCTGCGACTTGCAGGCATCTCGCTTTATCTTAATAACGTGGTTGGAACTCAACCTTTATGTGCGGCTCTTATCCTATCGATAAGACACAGACTGCTGCGAATCCTTGACGACTACGTCGTGGGCGCCGCCTTCGACGATCGAGGTCGAGCTCACCAGGGTCAGGCGTGCCTTTTCCTGGAGCTCGGGGATCGAGAGGGCACCGCAGTTGCACATCGTGGACTTGATCTTGTAGAGCGTGCCGCCCACGCCGTCCTTAAGGGAGCCGGCGTAGGGAACGTAGGAGTCGACGCCCTCGACAAAGCTGAGCTTTGCGGCGCCGCCCAGGTCGTAGCGCTGCCAGTTGCGGGCACGCGCAGAACCCTCGCCCCAGTACTCCTTCATGTACTGACCGTTGACGTTGACGCGCTCGGTCGGGCTCTCGTCAAAGCGGGCAAAGTAGCGGCCCAGCATCATAAAGTCGGCACCCATGGCAAGGGCGAGCGTCATGTGGTAGTCGTAGACGATACCGCCGTCGGAGCACACGGGCACGTAGACGCCGGTCTCCTCGTAGTACTCGTCGCGAGCGCGGCAGACGTCGATCAGCGCGGTGGCCTGGCCACGGCCGATGCCCTTGGTCTCGCGGGTGATGCAGATGGAACCACCGCCGATACCCACCTTGATAAAGTCGGCACCGCAGTCGGCCAGGAAGCGGAAGCCCTCGGCGTCAACGACGTTGCCGGCACCGACCTTAACATCCTCGCCGTAGTTGGCGCGGATCCACTCGATGGTGCGCTTCTGCCACTCGCTGAAGCCCTCGGAAGAGTCGATGCACAGGACATCGGCGCCGGCCTCGATGAGCAGCGGCACGCGCTCGGCATAGTCGCGGGTGTTGATGCCGGCGCCGACCATGTAGCGCTTGTCGCCGTCGAGCAGCTCGTTGGGGTTGGTCTTGTGGCTGTCGTAGTCCTTGCGGAAGACAATGCCCATAAGGTGATCGTTGTCGTCGACGATGGGCAGGGCGTTGAGCTTGTTGTCCCAGATGACGTCGTTGGCAACCTTGAGGCTGATGTTCTTGTCGCCCACGATGAGCTGCTCACGCGGGGTCATGAACTCGGAGACTTTCTTTTGGTGGTCATCGCGGCTGGGGCGATAATCACGGCTGGTAACGATACCCAGGAGTTTACCCTTGGGAGTGCCGTCGTCGGTGACCGGCATGGTGGAGTGACCGGTCTTCTCCTTGAGCTCGATGACCTGCTCCATGGTCATGTCGGGGGTCAGCGTGGAATCGGACTGAACGAAGCCGGCCTTGTGATCCTTGACGGCCTTGACCATGGCGGCCTCGGACTCGGGGGTCTGGGAACCGTAAATGAAGGACAGGCCACCCTCGGTAGCGAGCGCGACACCCATGTCGACGCCCGAGACGGACTGCATGATGGCGGAAACCATGGGGATGTTCAGGGTGATTGCCGGCTTCTCGCCGCGCTTAAAGCGGGTTAGCGGCGTCTTAAGAGAGACGTTGTTGGGGATGCACTGCGAGGACGAATAACCAGGGACCAGCAGATACTCCGAAAACGTGTGGGACTCACCGGGAAAGAACGTAGCCATGTTTCTCCTTTTTCCATGCGACCGGTCGGCTGCAGGCCTCGTAGGACCCAGCCCAACCTTGGGCGCCCAATACTGGGCAAGTATCTTAACGCACTTTGACTGCTACAATGCATGATTTAAGAAGAGCACACGAGGGCTTAACGCAGGCTTTGCGTTTGCCCAGCAGACACTTTAGCGGAGAGACGTGGAGCGCATGGAGTACAAGACGACGGCAAAACTGGTCATTCAGTCGTGCGACAAAGATCTGCCGGGCGTGTTCGGCCACGGCTGCGTCTTGCTGCTGCAGGGTATCGCCCGCGAACACTCGATCAACCGCGCCGCCAAGAGCATGGGCATGGCCTATTCCAAGGCATGGCGCATTGTGAACGAGGCCGAGGGGCAGCTGGGGTGCAAGCTCATCGAGCGCGACGGCGCCCGCGGGAGCTCGCTCACCCCCGCCGGCGAGCGAGCCATAGCGGCCTACGAGGAGCTGCAGGCAGAGATCAACGAAGTCATAGCCGCAAGGGCCAACGACCTGATCGACACCATCAAAGAGTAGCTAATTTGGGACGGGGCTTTTTTAGCTACCCATCCAGAGCATTCTTAACTCATAGCCAAAAATTGACATTGGGTAGCTAAAAAAGCCCCGTCCCAAATTAGCTACTATCGGAGGGCGTTATCGAGGGCGGCGGCCACCGTCAGGGGATCGTCGGTGCCGGCGAAGAGGCGGATGGTGTCCCCCCGCTTGCCACGTGGGGCCGAAAGACGCGTCGTTGCGCCGCCGGCGAACGATGTGCGAAACTCCCCCGGCAAAGCGTCGAACAACTCTCCCGCGCTACGCTCGATAAGGTCAAACTCAACTGCCGGGCCAAAGCCATGCTCGAGGATTCCCGTTGCAACCGCATGGTCAGGATGCGAGCTCAGCCCGGGATAGCGCACGTTGCGCACCATCTCGTTCGCGGCCAGATACTCGGCCAGCGCACGGGCGCGGTCGAAATGCGCCTGCATGCGAGCGTTAAGCGAGGAAAGCCCGCGCTCCAGCACGTCGGCCTCCTCAGCAGAAAGATCGAGCGCCGACGCACCGCAGCCCGCAAACAACGCATGCGCGCACTCAGCCGCGGCATCCACACGATGGCGCTTGAGCTGCGATCGCGCCACCGAAGCGGCAACGAGCTTACGCGGGGCCTTACCGGCACACACGCGGTCGAGTGCCTCGAGCGACAGCACGGCGCCCAAGCTCAGCGGATTGCAGCCAAAGACGTCAGCCACGGTGTTGTCAACAACCAGCAGCGCATGGGCCTCACGCGCGGCGCGGCCTAACGCGCGCAAATCGGGCACACGCAAACCGAACGCGCCAATGGAGTTGGCGAACCAGCACAGGTGCGGCCCCTCGGCATCAAGCGAAGCATCAAAGCCCTCGGACGCAGCAGCAAACGACTCGGCGGACGGCGAGCCCACCAGCACGACATCGCAGCCCTCAAAGCCGCAAGCAAACGCTTCGGCAAAGTCATCCGCAAAGACCACCAGGCGATCGCCGGGACGCACAATCCCCAACAGAGACAGCGCCGCCGGCACATGCGAGGCTGCAACCAGTCGCGCCTCGCGTGCGCCAGCCCTTGCAGCCCAGGCCTCTTCTAGCTGTTGTGCGTCCACGTGACACCGTCCCTTCAAAACAAAAGCCCACGATGCGGATGTTTCCCCAATCTACTCGATAGGGTTCTAGCCGTGGTATTCGCCGTTGTATTGGATAAGCGTTAGGTCCTCCACGCCATCGAGGGCACGGATGGCGTCGGCATAGGGCATATCCACACCGTCAGAGAACACCTCGACGGCCATCTCGACCTTGTCGCCGCGCATGGTCTTGGACTTAACGGTGAACTTGGTGCGCCCAAACGCGCGCACGATATCGTCGCCAGTGGTCTGGCCCGTGTAGTGAATGACCATCATGTACACGCGCGACTTGTCCTGGCGGCTCGCAAAGCCGGCGATCATCAGCACGATCACTGCTGCCGTGAGCCCCACGAGTGCATACATGCCGGCTCCCGCCGTAATGCCCGTGGTAATGGACCAAAACAGATACAGCAGGTCGAGCGGGTCCTTGACCGCCGTACGGTAGCGGACGATGGACAGAGCACCGACCATACCGAGCGAGATGACCACGTTTGTCGAGATAGCGAGCGTGACCATGCAGGTGAGCACGCACATGCCCACGAGCGTCACGGCAAAGCTACGCGAATACACCACGCCGGTAAAAAAGCGCTTGTACACGTAATAGATCAGGATGCCCATGGCGAGCGCCACGAGCAGCGACAGGCCGATCTTGGCAGGGTCGACCTGACCAAACGCCTCCAAGACGGAGTTCTTAAAAAAGTCCCTGGTGCTCATGGTCTAAATATCCCCTCGGTTCTCAAAATCCGATTCCCAGTAGTTAAAACCGCGCAGGTAGGCGGTCTTTTCGTAACACAGGCAGTACTTGGAGACCGCCGTAAGCTCGGCCGCGCCCGGCGGCACCATATCGCGCACCAGCTGCGGACAAAACTCGGTAAACTTGACCTCCATCACCAGCTTGCCGGGCTCCAGCACGGGCAGCGCGGGCAAGGTCGCGTCAAAGATGTCAAAGCTACCCACCGCGGCACGCACGTTCATGTCAAACGTAATGCGCACGGTGCCCTCATCCATCACCCACGGCTCGCGCTCGTAGTCCACGATGGTCCGCGGGCGCATCATGTTGCAGATACACTCGATGTAGAACTCGCGGCAGAGTTGGTGCGGGCTCCTCAGCAAAAAGCCGTAGTCGCCAGCCAGGATCTGCTCAAACTCGCCGCGCGTGAGCGGCGCGTCCTCCTTGTAGATCCAGCTGCCGTACTTCTTTTTGCGCTCGAGCTTAATCACCCTGTCGCTGCCGTTATAGATGCGCACGCGATACTTTTTGCGCATGAGAATACCAGCGTCTTTTTCCTCGTAGGCCGAGTTGCAGTAGTCGTCAAAGTACAGGCTGCGAATGGTGTAACCACCCGAGCGCGCATGCTTGTCCAGTTTAAAAACCGGCGCCATGCGACAGGCAAGCGCGGAGTGCTCGCCCTCGTTAATGAGATATTTGAGCTCGTGGCGATAACGCTCCTGCGTGGCACGCGCAGGCGGGGCCGCCAGGCGCTCAAGCAACGCGCTAGCCCTCCTCATACGTGTCCTCCACGACCTTACCGCCGTCTTGCACGTAAAAGCACTTCATGCCGTACTGCTTGCCATCGTCGGTCACATAGCAGTCAAACGCATCTTGCGTATAGCCATCGGAGTTGGTGGCACGCACGCGTACAAAATACTGACCGGTATCGGGCGCTTCGCACGTCACCTCAGGCAGCAGCACGTCTTCGGCCTTAAAAAGCACGTCATTGATGGCGTAGTCGCGCGCAAGCTCCACGGTATAGCGAATATCGCGCGCCTCAAAGTCGTACGCGGCATCCCAGTTCACACGCAACTTGCCGTTTTCAATCTGCGGCACGCCAATGTAGAACGGCATGGGCTTTTTATAGCTTTCGCAATAGCTCTTGTAGTTCTCCTCGATCTCGGAGGGAATCGCCGCGGCGATCTGCTCGTATTGGTCCTTGGTGACAGGCAGATTGTCGATATCGGGCGAGGCAAAGACCAGGGATTCGGTAACCTCACGGTAGTGCTTGATCATCCTGGCCAGACGTTCCTCGGTCAAATACGAGCGCAAGTCCTTGACGGCACGGTCGAGTTCGCTGCGGAACGACTTACTGCGCAACGCGCGGTTAAACAGCACGTTGCCCCAGTAGTTGCTCACGCCGCGCTCCCAGTTCACAAAGTCCGAGAACCCCTTCAGGCTCAGCTCAAGCTTACGCAGCATGCTGTCGTTATCCCAAGCCAAAAAGTACCAGGTATTTGAGTTGAGCGGGCTGTACAGATAGCAGTTACGGCTCTGCGTATCGCAGTTGCCCGTCAGGATCTGAAACGCCAGCCAATAGACCAGATTCTCGGTATCAAAGTAGGTGTCGAGCACGTCATCGATCTTTTGCGATTCGTCGTTGAGCGCATCGAGCATCTCGATGAGCTTGGTATGGTCCGAGTCGCCCTTAATCTCGAGCATGCTCTCAAAAGCCACCTGGTTGTAATCGGGATCGTCGGCAAGCTTAATGATGTCCTCATAGCGACGGAACTCAAAGAAGTTCACCTTGTACAGGTGTCCATTCTTATCTAGGCCATGTGCCTTAAGCGCCGTCTTATTAAGCTGCTCTACCTGTGTAAACAGGCCGTAGTCCTCGAAGGTGTCGTTGGACTTTTCGGTCTGGTCGCACACCCACAGGTGCACAAACTGCGTGCGCAGGCCCATCATCTGGGGAATGCCGCGGATCAGATCGTAGGCCATCTTGTTACGGAAGCGCAAGCCCTCGCCCATGTGCTTGTTAAGCGCAATGGAACGCTGCTGACGCCAGGTACCCTTGCCCTTTTTGAGCTCCACCTTGTAATTTTTCTGACCATAACGGCTCGACGTCTGACCGCGCACCTGCACGGTAGCATTGGGCGCTTCCTCGCCATAGCCAACCTCGCCGGCAACTGGGCCGTCTTCGTCGCCCGCCTGAAAAAGGCCCATAACCTGATAGCGCGCCACGCCCATGTCAGCATAGTCGTACACCGAGTACGTGTTGATCTCGGCCCAGCTGTGGTCGGTGTTCTCGGAGCTGTTGCCGCGCGAGACCGTCAGGTACATGGTCACAATGCCCGAGTCGTCGTAGACCTCGTAGAGCTCGTCCTTGTCGCGCAGGTGCTTGACCTCATTCGAGGCCTCGGCCTTGTTAATCTTGCCCTGCTTTTTGACCTTTTTGGTCGAGGAGTCTTCCTGCACCGAGCAGCCCGAAAGCAACAGCGCACCGGTAGCCGCTTCAATCAGGCGACGGCGAGACATCATCCTATCGGTCATCAGAACCTCCCCAATGGTTGCGATACACACGGACCACCGTGCGTTCAAACGCGCCATGTGGCTCGCCCTTATGGCGGGCTTCCTCATAGCGCCGCTCGGCACGGTCGAGCAAGCGGCCCAGCTGTGTAAAGCGACCCGTCTTGTCGGTCGCCACCATGGGCTGCTGGCTCAGAATACGATACGGCAAGTTGGCAGTATAGGTATCGAGCCGCATCAGCGCCACGATAAAAAACACCGCCGCACCCAACAAAAAGCCAAAGCCGTAAAACTGCTGCGGCAAAAGCAGCGACACGGCAGTCGCCAGCCCCGCCACACCGGCAAACAGGCCCGAGGCCAGCACGGCCCCCTTGTAGTCGGTAAAGTACAGCAAGATAAGCATCACCGTATTGCCCACGGCATACAGGCCATAGCCCACGCACAGCGTGCGAAAATACCCGTGCATAAGACTGTTAAAGCCCAGTGGCAGGGCCGAGAGCACCGTGGTCTCGAGCGAAATGACCGCCGCCGTCACAAACAGCTGCTTGAGCGCGCAAAAGCGCAGTTCGCTGTTGAGCGTGGAGAGCATCTCCTCCTCGGCCACCACGATGTCGCCCACTACGCCGCCGTCGTTGAACAGGCTGTAGTAGTCGCGGTAGCGCGGATAAAAGTTGACCTCGACCGAGACCACAAAGTTGACGGTCGTGACCAGGATCGTCAAAAACGCGATGAGCGCCGGAACATCGTGGTAGGGCACGCCATAAAACAAGCCCTTGACCTGCACGCCAATGGGGCCGGCCCAAATAATTACCAGGTGCGCAAAGAGCCCCAGGTTGGTAAACAGGCCCGTGAGCGCCAGCGGCATAAACTGATCGAGCCAGCGCAAAAAGAGCCAGGGGCTGCGGTCGCTCTGCGGAAAATACCGGTACAGCAGCACCACGTCCCAGGCGAGCATGACGCCGTAGCCCAGGGCGATTGACGCCAGTAGGCCCTCGACCGGCGGCAGCCCCAGCGCCAGCGCGGCCAGGGCGCACAGGCACGCCACGCCAATGGCAGCCACAAAGCTGCACAGAATGCCACGGTAGTCCTTAATAGCGGTGAGGTAGTTCATGCCGTTCCAGTTGACGATCATAATGTTGAACAGCCACAGGCACAGCAGCCCCTGCAGCAGCGTAGCGCCCGAGAACAGCAAAAAGATGCCGTAGAGCACGGTGCCCGCAACGAGCATGATGGCGTTGGAGCCCCAAAACGAGGGCAGAATCTCTTCTTCGCGCTCGAGAAAGAGCATGTCGGCCAAAAAGCGCGTGACCGGCATGGAGAAAAAGCTGGTGAGCGTAAGCGACGCTAGCAGCGTATAGGTCACCATGCACACCAGCAAATCCTGGTTGGCGCGGCCCACACCCCACAAACCGCACAGCACCAAGATACCCACCTGGAGCAGCACGCCCAGCAGCATGGGGCCCGTGCACACAATGCCGGCGTAGCCGTAGGCGCGCATCGTGGCAAACAGACCCTTGCGTCTAAACAGGCGCTTAAGCTCAAAACCGATTCCGGCCACTGGCTACTCCCCCTCTCTGGACAGGTCAAACGCACGCGCCGTCTCGTCGTACAGCGCGCGATAGTTGGCGAGCATCTGCTCGTGCAAAAAGTACGTGGCAACGCGGCGCTGGCCGCGCTCCCCCATCTCGATACGGCGGGCGCGGCTTGCGCACATGCGCTCCATGGCATCGGCCAGACCTTTGCGATACATGGGCGGGCTCACGAATCCAGCCACGCCAAAGTCATCGCCCGGGGCGCCTTCGAGCAGCTCGCGGCAGCAGCCCACTTCGGTCGTCACACAGGGACGACGCGCGGCAAGCGACTCCAGCACGCTGAGCGGCTGGCCCTCGGAGATGCTCGTCAAAATGGTAAAATCCAGCTTTTCCATGTACTCGACCACGTTGACGCGGCCGGTAAAGATTAGGTCGCGCACGCCCAGGGTATCGACCAGCGCGTGGCACTCGGCACCGTACTCCTCGTCGTCCACGCCGCCCATGATATGCAGGCGCACCTTAGGGACGCGCTCGTGCAGCTCAAAGAAGGCATAGATCATGGTCTTGACGTCCTTGATGGGCGCCAGGCGCACCACCGCGCCAATGTCAACCCAGCCGTCATCAGGCTTTAAGGGAATGTCCTTAAAGCGGTCGAACTGAATGCCATTGGGGATGACCAGGCATTTGTCCGCATCGCAGCCCATATCGATCTGCGTCTTACGGGCGTTATGAAACAAACTGGTCACGCGGAAGGCGCGACGGTAGATCTCCTCCGAAAGCAGGTAGATAAAGCGAATCCAGCGGTCCTTAAACGACGGCACCACCCAGTCGGCGCGAATAATCTCCTCCTCGCGCTCGCGCGTGTAGATACCGTGCTCGGTGAGCAGCACCGGCGCATGATGAACGCTTGAGCCCAGGCAGGCGAGCAGGCCGCCGTAGCCGGTCGAGATGGCGTGGTACACATCGGCCACCGGCACCTCGCCGCCCAGCAGGTAGAGCACGGGCAGCAGCATGGAGCGCATGGTATGGAATGCGTCGGCAAAAGGCGTGTAGGGGTACTCGGCCAGGCACACGTCGCGAAAGATATCCATAAACGTTCGGCTCTGCAAAAACGAGAGCGGATGCACACGACGGCGGTGGAAGATATCGAACAGCACGTCCCAATCCGGATTGGAAAGCGACACCAGGCGGCGCAGCGCCTCGCGCTCGCGGTCGTTAAAGTCGGCCTCTTCCTGCTCGCCCGAAAGGCGCAGGGCGTCGTCCAGAAACACCTCGTGCACCTCGACCACGTTTTTGGGCAGCTCGTAGACAAACTTGCCGCGGTCGGCCGCATGCGCGCCAATCACCCACAGCACAAACTCATGCTCGGGCATGGCCTGTATATAGCCGTGCATCCAGGTGGACACGCCACCGTGCACATAGGGGTAGCAACCCTCGAGTACCAAGCAGATTCTCATTTGTCGCTACCCTCCTTGCGCGCAATGGTCACCGTCTTGTCCGTAGCTTTGACCAGGTACAGGTCGCCCATCAGATGCGTAATCTCGCCACCCGTGACTGCTCCCGGCTCGCCGTTATTGGCGCGAAACATGAGCCACGCCTCGTCGTGATAATTGCCCAGGTTGAGCGTCCAGGCATCCGCGCCTGTATTCACGCTCACCGTCACGGACGAAAAGCGCTGGATGGCGCCCGAGCATTCCGAGCCGGTCTGGCGACGCAGGTCGGGCGCAGACTTGGTAAGCCAGTCCAGGTAGTCGGTCAGGCCGCCCTTATAGATCTCCCAGCCTTGCCTGGCGCCACGATCGGGATCGAGCAGGTCGTCCGGGTGCATAAAGTGCGTACTCACATAGTGCATGTTGAGCTCGGACACGGCAGCCAGGCGCATATAGGAATCGTCGACCATGCCGCCCGAGACAATACGCGGCTGCTCCACGATGCCATCGCTCGCCACGCCAAACTCCTGCACGTACGGCAGGTCGGTGCCATCCTCAAAATACGTACTGGCGATGGTCTTAATGCGCGGCACATCCTCGCCAATAATCTTGCGAGCGCGGGCCGAAAGGATGTTTGACGGCGGCACGTAGACCGAACCGTGCGCGTTGGGTAGCACCTCGTCCTGAAAGGCGATAAGCTCGTTGAGCGATGCAACAAGCGTCTCCTTGTTCTTCCACGTCTTGTAGTCGTACAGCGTGCCATAGTCGGTGTCCCAGAGCGCCAGCGGCTGATGGTTGTAGCCGTGAAAGCCCAGCTCTCCGCCCATCTGCAGCAGCATGCCGCCAAAGTAGCGAAACTGCGTGGTATCGGCCTGGCGCGCGGGCTCGGTCTGATTGACCGCGTCCTCGTAGTTTTCGATCATCACACCGGTAAAGCGAATGCCGTATTTTTGCGCGAGCTTTTGCAGATCGGGCCACCAGACCTTGGCATAAAAGTCGGCGATGGAAAGCCCGTAGTCGCGCTTGATGTAGGTGCCGTCGCCCGAGGGCACGGGGCTGGGAAAGTCGTCCAGATAGAAGACGGCACTGTTGATGACCGGATAGGCCGTGGCATCGCCGAGCAGGCTGATCGCCGCGGCGTAAAACCCGCGCATGACCTTGTCGTAGACACCGATATTACATACCACGGTGCGTCCGCTACCGCAGTCATTGGACCAAATGAGCGGGGCGCCTGCATCGCCGGTCTTAGCCCACACACGCGCCGTCTCGCGCAGCGAAACCGAAAGCGACGAATCAAAGGGGTCCGAGAGCCCGTAGCGCTCTCCCCCGCCCAGCATAAAGTCCTCGCTCGGCACAATGCTTTCGGCTATTACATAGTCGTATCCGGCCGATTCAATACCAAGCTTGGGAGCAATCACCTGCAGATAGCTCGAATTATCCGGCGGCATGGCGAGCATAAGCGAACCGCCGGCACTCACCCAACTCATAATATCGGTCAGGTGCGTACCGAGCCCATCGAGCGACGGCATGAGCAAAATCACGCGATCGAAGGACGTCAGCGAGGGAATGGCATCCGCGCCGTCCAGGGCAAGGTCCACGTCGCGGTGCGCGATCTTCATGTCGAGCAGAATCTGGTCGAACTGCTCCTTTACGTCCTCGACGCCCGTCTGATCGGAATCGGTAATGACCAGGCACGTGGGCTTTTGACCAAATATTGCCGAGGAGGCCGGCACCGCATCGTTGGCGGCAAGCATCCCCAGCTTATGCTGGCCCGCACTGTACTGCACGCCGGCACGCTCCACCAGCAGCACGGCGGCCATGGCAATAAAGACCGCCCACACCACGAGCAGGCCCATCCAGCGAAAATGGCCCGCACGGTCGCGGATATGCTGCACCACGCTCATCGGGCCTCCTCCCCGTCGCGCCAAAAAGCCAGCTCCTCGCGGTTGGCGGCGCTCAAGTACACATGCTGTTTGTCGATCGCATCGATCACGCGGTGGACCTCGTCACCGTCGCGGCGCATCACGGCCAGGCGCAGGCAAAGCATCCAAACCTCCTGCTCCTCGGGCGCGTCGAGCACGAGCTGGTCGGTCACGGCCTGCGCCTCGTCGATCTGGTCGACATCGGCCAGCGCCGCGGCATACCGAATACGCAGCTCAAAGGTGTCCTCGCGCTCGCAGCGGCGCGCAAGCAGACGTGCGTACTGTTGACGCTGAATCTGAGCCACGCGCCCCTCAGCCAAACCCGAGTCTAAATACTCACCAAGAAAATCGCAGTATTCGTTGAGGTTTTGCGCGCTCGGGTCGGTCTTAAAGGCGCGCTCCAGCTGCTGCAGTTTAAGGTCGGACTCCTTGGAGATCTGCGCCACCGCCGTCGCGGCATAGTGCGCCACTTCAACGTCGTCGTTAAGCTTAGCCGCCTGCAGCTGCGCCAGATACGCATCGGGCTCCTCGGTAAGCATGGAGAGCATGAGGCGGCGCCGGTCTGCCGGGTCGTTGACGATGAGCGCCTCCTCGAGCGGGATCACGCCCGCATCGGCTTCACGGTCGTGCACCAAGATGCTGCGATGCAGCTCGTCGTTAATGCGCAGCGACTCTAGCGTGGCGTCCTTAAGGTCCGCGCCAAACACGGCGCTACGCGTGATAAGCAGCACCACCAGCAGCGGTCCCCACAACGGCACGAGTACCATCACGGCCAGCATATGCCCGCGCGCCGGCAGCAGGCCCAACTTCATAAGCGTCCACAACACCAGACAAACCAGCGCATGAATCAGCAGCAAGACGGCAGCAACGACAAGCGAGATCAAGCGACATCCCCCTCACCGTCACCGGTGTCAGCGATGTGCTGCAGAAGCGCCACGATGTCCTCGCCGTCGACGGGCTCCACCGCAATCCGCTTCGCGCTCAGGCGCTCGCGGATAATGGGCAGGTCGCACGGCTTTGCCTGGCGCATAAGCAGGTAAAGCACGTCACCGTCGACCAGGCCCGCCGCATCGCTCTCGCGGATTGCCGACCCAATTGCGCCCACCAGCTCGCCGACAGGCTCCATGCCCGGCACCACGCGCAGGAGCAAAAAGCTGCCCATCTTGCCATCCGACAGCGCCTGCTCGGCCGCGAGCTCTTGACCAAAGGCCGCCTGCTTGAGCACGCACGTGCCATCGACGCAGCGTTTATCCTGCGCCACCGCCTCATAGTCAAAGGCACGGCCCAGCGCGCTTTCGACCAGGCCGCACAAGATGCGGAACAGGTTTTGGTAATAGAGCGTCATTTGGTTCTCGGCCGCACGACGCACAAAAATCAACACGGCGGGCGCCCCGTCACGCTCGATTGTATATCCAAACATGGGAAGCCCCGGCGTCAGCTCGCGATTGACCCACAGGTTCGAACGACCCCCGCCGCCCAAAAGGGGTGCAAGTTGCTCAAGCGTGAGCGAGCGCGTGGCGTCTTCGGCAATCACGGGACTCGCCGCCACCAGACGTGCAAACGCCCCGCCCGAAACGTGGTAGATCGTCACCGAATTGTTTTCGAGAATCTCACCCATGAGCTCACAGCACTTGCGGTAGATGTCGCGCGGGTTGAGCACGTCGAGCTCTTGCGTCACGGCAAAGATCTTGCCAAAGCTATCGTGACGCCCCACAATCTGGCGCTTGTAGGTGCGCTTGTCCTCGATAGCATCGTGATAGAGCTGCGTGAGGAACGTATTGCGATTACGCACGAGCTCGTTTTGGTCGCGCTCCACCTTAATGGCCTCGTTGTTGCGCAGCTGCACGTAGCCGCATACGGCACCCACCACAAAGTACGCGATAAACGGCAGCCAGTTGGACGGCTCGTAAAAGAGGCCCTGGAAGGTATAGCCATACTGGGTAAAGTAGCTCACAGCCAACCCAACCGATGCCAGCAGCGCCGCAACCAGACCAAAGTCCAGGCCATACAGCGTGCCGATGAGCACGACGTAGAGCAGGCGATAATCGAGCACGTTGAGCTGGGCAGATTGCGAGAACAAATACTCCAGCACCTCGAACAGGACCCAGGCGACGCCCGTCTCCAGGCATTTAATAGGCAGCGTGTGCATCTGGATGCGGTCGATGGCGGCGCGCAAGGGGTTGACCTTCCCTGCGCGGCCAGCATCCCAGCGAGCATGAATGGTCGAAAGATCACGAAACGGGTCGTAGCGCTGAAACCAGCCATAGCGAACGCGAACGATGTCGCTGACGGGCAGGGCATAGCCGGCAGAATCGCCATAGGCAACTGAGAGCCCTGGGAACAGCGCCTTGAGGGCCTCGCCCACCTCACCTGACGTGTGATGGAAGGTATCGGCAACATCGAGCGTCTCAAAGGAGGCGTCCCAGCTGTCAAAGATGCGATGCACCAGCACCGCGAGTTCCTCGGCACACAGCAGCGGAAACGGCGCGTCCTCCGCGCCCTGCAAAGCGACCGATCCGGTTGAGCACGCGTCGAACAGCGGCACCAAAAACGGATCATCCAGCGCGGCAGACGCGGTATACAGGAACGGCACGCGCAGGATCTTGGTTTGAACGCCCTCGCGAGCAGCGTAGTAGCGGCACAGGTCGTTGGCTGCGCGCGCGATAATGCCCTTGCCCGTTCGCCCCGTGGTATCGGCGGCACCCGCGGCACCCGAGGGCCCCGCCACATACAGCAGCTGGACCCGGCGACCCGCGCACGCACGAAAGACCGAGCGCAGCAGCTCGATATCGCCCACGATATCGGTATGCGGGGTAAGGTAATTGGATAGGTAGACCACCCGGTCGAACTCGTAGGCCTGCTCCAAGTGCTGGATGAGCTCATTCCACGAGGCATGGGGCGACGATTCATCGCGGCGCGCTTCCGCGGCAGCGACGACCTTAACATGGTCCCCGGGGAACGCCTTGGCACAAAAGTCATCGTCAACATATGCGGTGTTGCCAACAACCAGCACCTCCATGGCGCACCCCTCCCCTTAATTCCACATTTGCCATAGTCAAACATGCGTATTGTACGCCGTCAACGCGAGCCAGATACAGTTTTAAGGCTGTATTAAGAACTTTTTTAGAGGATGTGGGGACATCGAGGGTGCTAAATAAGCGCTCAATCGGAGGTGCGGCGAAAATCCGATATCCGCCGACCGAACTCCTGTTTTAGACTTCGGCGACCTGCGGTTTTGTTGCAAAAAACGGGTCGCGCTCGGCGAGTTTCTATTTTTCCCGCACTTCCAGAAATAAATGGCGAAGGGGACTCTTTAGAACAAACGAATACCCAAACCCCTCTTAATCGCCTTGTTCAAAACGTCGTTAAGCCGCTTAGGCCAATTCGCAATAAAGAAAAGGCAGGTGCAGCATGCGCAAAATGAATCATTGTTCAGACGACCAATCTCATTGAGCAAAAGTTTAGAATGATTGATGTCCGCCACAGTCGCAGCTAAGTCAGCCATGCACTCGTTTGCATTTTGCGTCGCCTGTTCATTAGTTAACCATAGCGACCTCAGGGCATGAACGGCAATAATGCAAGCAAATGTATAGCCATCTATACGCCCAATATCCGCAAGCGAATCTCCCCTCCTGGCAACCCAGTCCTTGTAAGATCGCTGACCAAAAATAACATCTGAAGGAATAAGGGCATCATCCAGAGAGAAAAACTTCAAGGGATCAAAATCACGATATGCTTCAACCGATGGATAGCTTAGATATAGCTGACCCATATCAGTGCTATCGCAGTAATAGTCTTGCATTAGCTCAAGCCGCTTAAAATCGAGCCGATTATCCTGAGGATCTAAGTCAAATATGAGCAAGGTGTCAGTAAAACTGGATTCGAGAAGCCGAGCCGCAGCATCTTTGTCTGAAAGAAGCTCGGCAACAAAGGGCTTAAGATCAACGGCCTCAAAATCGCAATCGTATTCTTGAAAGAGCTTATTTAGAAAGGCGTGAACGTTGATCTCGACTGGAGCAATTTGATGAGTGTCCGCAAGGCCAAATGATTCAAACATGCGCTCCATCAGCTGAGGCTCTCGTTTAGCACCTTCGACAATGAGCAGGACGTTCTTTTCGGACGCATTGTTCATGGCTAATCAAACTCTCCGGCTCGGAGAAGCTTCTCAATATTGTTGCCAAGCCTCAATTCACGATCGGTAGAATCGGCCAAGGTTCGAATGCCCTCTTTTGCAGAAATTTGATAAACGCAGTCGGGCCTCATTACGCCATTCTTAACAAGCGAAGTATTGTGGGTTGAGCACAATATCTGACACGATGCCTTTGAAGCAAAGAGCTTCAAAAGGCTCTCTGCCATCTCAAAGTGACAAAAAGCGTCAAACTCATCAATGAACAAAAAGCTGGCCGACTCGTTAAGTTCAAGCTCAGAGAACAACTTAACCAGAGTTCTTGTACCGCTAGAGCATGCCTCGACAAACGGGATGTATCGCATGGGATGATTGAAATACAGAACAGGCGAGCCGTCGGACTCTTTAATAACGATCAGGGACTCATCGACTCCAAAATTACGAATAAATGACTCAAATTCCGCAACTTTGTTCTCGCGTATGATTTTGTCGATTACCTTTCTTGTTTCAAACCCTTTTAATCGAAAAACGTCCATGCGAATCAGCCTCATGCGCGAAACAAATTGACGCAGCTCCGCCAAGACGCCTAAAACATTAGTTGGAAGACTGCTCGTAATGTATGAAAGAAGGCTCAAAGAGGTATCAGAGAATTCGAAATTAATGCCAGCTGCACCGATTCGTTCAAGGTGGTTCTCTTCGAAAACGCCGCGTGCGTTATTGAATTCGAAAATTCGTTCCCCATCAATCAATAGGGTCTCGTGAAGCCAAGTAGTCGGTGAAGTCTTCTCATAGCAGTAATTGATTTCGCGACCGTCAAATTCAAAGACATAGGTGAACTGTGCCGTACCTCGCCCGCAGTCAGCATTCAAAAACAGACGATCATCCTGGTCAAAATAATCGAATGCCTTTGGAAAGCCAAGCGTAATGTCAAATAAAGCTGAACCGAAATTCGATTTACCAGACGCATTTCTGCCGATCAAAAGTGCGGTTTTCACGGTTCCGTTTTTAACGTTATTTTCTGCAAACTGGTAATCACGAGAAGCTGCAAAATTAAACGAAACCGGAGTCGAAAAATTCCTATAGCCATCAACAGTAAAACGCTTAAGCATGAGAGTCTCCTATCTCTTGCCGTAATTATATTACGGCAAGAGATAGGAGACCTACATCAATTACGCCACTACGGGAAAAGTCATGCAACCAAAGCCAATCTGAACTATGAAAACATACTGCAAGAGCCGCTCAAACCAGAAGTATGCGGCAAATTCTAGACATGCCGACCTCACTGGATAGCGGAAACCCTTCTACCTGCGATTTTATTGCAAAAAATCGGGTTTTGCTCGGAGGTTCCCGTTTTTTTCCCAGCATCTCCGAAATAATGACTTCGCATCAGGGTTCTATCAACAAAGACGGCATCCACGACAACATCCAGTTGTGGCGGAAACATCAAAGGGCCGTTGCCGGAAAACCGAACAACGACCCTTTTTGGTCATCGCCTCACGTAGAGCACACGACGACTGTATCACTGAGAACATCATACCCTAACGCCTATCAACCCAATAGAGCGCTAATCAGGAACGATCAGGAATGCAGATGTCCGCTCCCCAAATCTCCACCTAAATAAAACTAGGGGATGCCCTCCGTTAGGAAGGAACCCCCTTGCAAAACGATGGCCTATAGCAAGCCTTCGTTTTTCATTAAAGACATCATAGCGCAGCATCACTATTTCGAAGAGCGGTTGGACACAAATAGATTGAGAACATTAATCGCCGCAAGCCCGCCTACAAGAGAACAGGCAACGGTTGTTCTATCCAAACAGCCCAATATGATGGCGCCGGCTATCAACGTAAGATTAAAAAGTATCGTTCCATATTGCGCTCAGGGAATCTGCTCGGCAACAACCCAATTCATGACGTCAAGTCGAGCCGACTCTGCCCTCTACTGGTTTGCGATCGCGACATAAGTCATGCATCAAAACGGTAATCTGCCAAACAGGGCCATGCCCCCGGACGCCAGGCCGGTTCGCTACGGATCAGGCGCTACACCAACTTTCTCGACACTACCTTACCGATCGGTACAATCTCGCCTTCCTCGCTCAAATCACCAACGAAAGAGCCTCCGCATCATCAAAGCGATTAATTCACTTAGCCAGAATCTCGCAATCAGAAAGGATGACCTCGATGAACTCCACGTCCCTTTTATCCTGCTTCATAGAGACGCACTTCAACCTATTCAATGACTTTGCGAGACGCAGGGCGCATGTGCTCAGGCGGGCTAGCGACAATCTCGACATCTCATCCGAGCTCTTCCTCGATCTCAAGGCAGAGTCCACATAGCGTGCAAAAAATCATTGCTTCGCCGCAGACTAGACACAAATCGATATTGCTATCTGGCGTTCGCTCGTCACGGGCGAGCAAACGCCAGATAGGCATGCTTCACGGACGTCTTAACGAAACAGCATGCGGGAAACGGCAACGGATATCGACAGGGGCAATCATGGCTCAACTCAACTTTCCGAATATATTGAAGAAAATCGCCATGCGCCTGTTCCACGGCCCGATGGTTAGTCGAGTCGATGTGATCAACGAAAAATGCTGAGACTTTATTGTGGCAGAACCCCAATCTTTAAGTTTCAGAAGCTATCGATAGTCACTTCCAGTTTCTTTTCGAAGGGATTTCAGAGTTTTATCCTTCCTAGCCTTACGCCCATCAGAATTTCTAAGTGTGCCTGTTGGAAGGTCATGCTTCTTCTCGTAAGTACCAACCGTACAATCGCTTCTTGTTTTCCTGACTTTGCCAAACATATCTTTCCTCCTTAATTGGACGTAATTATAGCCGTGAAACAAACCGGCAGCGAGCAACCTACCGTGCAGCATCGACATAATCAGGGCATGCAGCGACAACAGAACGTCCGAATTCATAGCGAGACAGGTTCCCGAGGGGAAAATGCAAGCGCAAGGAGAAGCTATGCCCATGAAGCCTCTCTCGATGGAGACGAGAGAAGATAGCGCGGATTGGCAGCCATTGGAACGTCTTTCGCGACGCCGCCATCCATCACCCATAGGCGAGCTCCATCAGAGCAGGCATAACGCCTCCGCTGGACACAGCCTTACCATAGCTCGCGTACTTGGCTAAAAGTGCATTGCAATAATCCGGTTCAACCTGTTTGCAAAAGCTCAGGTGGCCTAAAACGCGATGGGCGTGATTACGATCGCACTCGTGCATAAGCACCTGGTATAAGGAGCGTTTTAGCTCTGCTTTTCTTTGAGGCCCCAGTCGAAGGACGCCATCGCAGTCGAGATAGATGCCCGTGATTTTACGTAGGTGCCCTCGTCCAAAACAGCGAGTTTTGTCCTTATTCAGATTAAAACCCTTTTGCTTTAGGCGGTCATCGACAATAGCTAAAATCTCCGCAGAGTCTATCCATTCAGTTGATGAAATGCAGATATCGTCAGAGTATCGCGAGTAGACGAATCTTTCGCCTAGTCTAGCTGCAATCTCATGGTCAAACGAAGCCATTATGCGATTGGCAATAAAGGGCGAACACGGAGAACCCGTTGCAAGAGAACCCCGATAACATGATAAAGCTACGAGAAGATCGACATCGTCTGCAGTAAGACGCGAGCGAGATTCAGCGTTTGTCGACCGATACGTTCCCCCTGAAAACAAATTCCTGACCATTTGCTGAGTGCAGGACTCAAAGAAATGGCAAATATCAAGCAGAAGAAAATGACTGCTCTTAGCATGGAGCCCGGCATTACGGCAGACGCTTGAGCCCTTTTCGTAAGCTGTAGCGTAAGGAAGATCTATATCAAACTCCGTATTTATATAATCCGAAATCCAACATTGGACGAGCTTCAAGTCTGGTTGAGGCGCAACGATCTTTCTCCCACCGGCAGAAAAACAGTGATACTTATCTGTCGTTGAGCTCGCAAGGTCCAGTAGCTGGTGATTTGTCATTCCAAGATCGAAGCAAATTCTATCCGCAATAGACACCGGCAACGCCTCCATACCCCATTGATCTCTTACGAAGGATTACCCGCGCCCTCATGTTTGAGAAATCTTGGTCTTCGCTTCCCTTAAACATGAAATAGGAATCGAGGTGTATCGTGCTTTTAATCAGATAATCCGGACCCCTATTGCATCTCACTTTAGAAACAAGACCGGTGGCTCTCATCATGCAGCAAACATCCGACCAAGATATCGGAACACCAGCGTTTTTCATATCCGCATTTAAAATAGGCGAGTATATTTTGAGCTTACTGGCACGGAAGCCTTTGGCTGCACAGTATATCGTTCGCAAATCGGTCTCTGACATGGGGCCCAATATTTGAAGCAAATCAAGTAACTCGTGGACGAGCGAGCCCACGTTAATCTCGGACTCGTCTCGATTGATCATCTTTCTAGCGGCCTTTAAGCCAGCCTTGCCCCGCTTAGTAGCATTAACACCAATAAGGGGTCTTAGTTCAGAAACAAAGCGGCACAAGTCAGGCGAAGACATTGGGTTATTTAAGTCTAAGTAAAAGACTTTGTTAAGCGAAGAGTCGCCCGTGGCTATTTCTCTCACTGGCCCATCAATCAAGAAGCTCCGAGAGCCTTTATATTGCTTTCCAACAGCAACAGAGGTAATCCAAGCGGCATGAGGCAAAGCAGAGAAAGCACCCAACTCGCAAAAAGATCCACAGCTCTCTGCAAAAATCAATATCCAGTCCGATATATCGGCAAGCATGGCCTCTTGCTGAAGTAAATTAAGTCTCGAACCGTCCATTTCCGCCGCTACGTCTTCGGCAGCAAGACAAAAAACGTTTTTTAAAGCCTTGGTATGATTGTTGGACACATAAGCTCTAAAGAAACGTCGAGAGGAATACAGGCTCTGGTCACCGCCGCATGGAAAGATAAACAAGGGCAGATTATTAACGTCACGATTAACTCTCAGATGATTTCTCAGGATATTCAAATCAGTTTTACTGATACAGTCGCAGAGCATTGCACCTCGATTCCAATAAGGACAAGGCCGCACAGTCCGTGCATATGGTCATTCCGTAGGCACGGGTTCGGGTCCGTGGCTATGGAATGACCATATGCACGGACCCGAATTGGTAAAAACGTCTCAGTCCATCTTTAACAGAGGACTCGCTCCAGTCGGGGCAATCAATGACTAGCTGCGACCTTGTCCTCAGTAACTTTACCATCAATATGCGTCTTAGGCTGGATATTGGCCGTCTTTAAAAACCATGACAGACAAATGCACTCGCTCTTGGCTATATTTGTCGTCACCGCAAATAACGACAGTCCTAAACCAAACCCGAATCAAACATCAGCAGAGCCGCAACGTTGCACCAAGTTCCATCATCAAGTGAACGTCATATTAATGCGCCCTGTCCACAAAAGCAATATCAATATTTGCAAAAAGCGGAGTTAAATTCCCTAGCCAACAACAGTCCATTCGTTACCCGCAGCACTCGGGATCATAGAGGTATCGCCGTTGCACACGATAGTCGCCGAAGCGCCGGGCACATACTTGGCCTCAAGAACGGAAACACCTTGCTCCTTAAGCCTTGAGGTCGTCTCGGTTATCTGAGTTTTATTCACATCATTTTTGCTGACCAGCTTAACGCCATTGGCATCATTTCCATTCAGGCAGGATACAACCGTATTGTAATCGGACCAATAACAGCACTCTCCAGAAAGCCATCCAAGCTCAGTGGCGCATATCGATCCCGTCGCAGAAACCGTCTTTGGAAGCAACCCATAGCGCTGCCTTTCCTCAAATTCCAGAACATCGCAAAATACGCGATTAGCATCAAGCAATCTCGTTCCACAATAGTCCCCGTAAAATGGCGCAAAGTGGTTGCGGATAGTCCGCGACAACGTCAAGTAGTCGTAGGTGTAATAGCCCATGAAAATTCGCAGACCGTCTCCCCCGGCTCCCTCAGCAGAACGGGCGAATTCAACAAGAAACTGGTCCCACATGCGCTCAATATAGGGAATTGAGAGTTTAACGCTATCCATATCAGACAAAGGAGCATCGCTCGTCTGCTGCATTATTCCAGTGGTTTTTGCCAAATGGAAATGAGCTGCCATGCGCTCGATCGTTCGGATAAACTCGGGCCGATTCCCGTCCTCAATCGCCATAATTGCAAAGAAAACACTTCTCAACAGAAGATCACTTGAAAATCGCTGAGGTAAGAGATCGCCATATTCGCGCTCGTATGAGAAGAGCCTGGCCTCACCCGTATCGATTGAAGAGTAACCAAATACGGAGTCCGAAGGAACGACATATGATGGAGCGGCATTTGAGTACACACGGCTACACTTAATTTGATAACGCTTAAAAAAGGTTGAAATCCAAAAGGTCACAACACCAAATAATGCCAGCTCAAACTCAAAGGCAATACTCGAAGTATCAAGCACATCTAGCCCCTGGCCTCCGAGATAGCCATCGATAACAAAGTGATCAAATGCGACGGACAGCAAAAGAGACATGAACGCCTCGAATGAGAAAGGAAGAGTCCGGTACCGCAATTTACCCCCTGCATGCTTGATTACCCCAAGAAACAACCAATAGAAAAGGGTAGGCATGTATCGCAGCGAAGGACCTGGAACTGAAAACGCATCGCAAATCGCAGCCATAAAAAACACCGGGAGCTGGCAACAAATTGTTGGAGCGAGAATTCGGTAGGCAACGTTTAACCTGCCCGACTCATCGGAGGGATACAGTTCTTCGACGGTGTATTGCCCTCCAATCGCCAAGGGCCCAGCAAAGCGGACAAGCTGAACGCTCGACAAACCGGTAAAGACATAAAAGACAATCCAAAGAATAGTGACCGATTCCACCTGTAAACAATCTCCTCAAGTCATACGCTTGCGATTAATTGTAGATAGACAGAATTGAACAGGAAGCAACATTATTTGAAACTGTTGTTTTACGCGCCCCGGATCAACCGACATTCCCCAGAAAGTTCGCTGATGTTGACTGTTGTTCCCGTAAAATAAACCGCAACAAAATATGTGCGGAGTGCTGGCCTGGAGCTACCTTAGAACCCTATTGGCTGCTCACCGAGAGGCTCCGCTATGAAACGACCCCTTTACTACCTGCTCTGCGCGATCGCGTGCACGTCCATGGTCAGCGCGACGATGCCCATGGTAGCCATTGCGGAAGCCATCCAGCCTCCGGCAACAGCCGAACAGCAAGCGCATGCCGACACCACGAGCAGCGACACAGGCAAGGCTGAAGACGGCGCCAGCACAAATGCGACAGTAGATACCGTTGAGGACAGCACCGCAACATCCACCGGTGCCAGCGCAGCCAAAACGGAAAGCGCCGACGGCACCGCCGCTGCAACAGGCACCACCGCCGCAACCTTCACCCCCACCCCATCCCTCCGCGCCCAAAACAACGGCACGCCCGAGGCGATCTCAGTCGCGGCGGAAACCACCTACGCCCACTCCGCCACGGCAAGCCAAAACGGCGTCACCTTCACCGTCTCGTGGAACAACGCCCCCGCGGGCACCGCGACGACCTTCCACGTAACCCAGACCAACGGCTCGCCCCAGGCCAAGGCGCGCATGGACGTGCCCACCTATTGGGACGGCGGCAGCCAGGAAAGCGTCTGCGACCCGTCGCGCCAGGCATGGGCCGGCTACCACAGCCTGGGCACCGCGGGCCACGACTTTACCTTTGACTTCACGGCGTCGGGCACGTACCGCATCTACTTCTACTTTATGGACAACGACAGAAACGACCCCCAAAACGACAAGGGGATCTACTACCTGCGCACCACGCCGGAGGTGACCGTAATCGACGCCGCCCGCCCAAGCGTCACGCAGATCGTCAACAACGCCGTGGCCCAGTGCAGGCAACAGACAAACGGCTCGGAATACGACATGGCTCTGTGGCTCCACGACTGGACGCTCGACCAGCTGGAGTACGACCACAGCCTCAACTGGTGCTCGGCCGAAAGCGGCCTCACGCGCCACCAGGGCACCTGCGAGAGCTACCAGCGCATCTACTCCAAGCTCCTTGACGCCGCGGGCATCGCCAACGGACGCATCACCGGCAACGGCCACACCTGGAACGCCGTGAAGATCGACGGCAAATGGTGCCAGATGGATCTAACCTGGGACGACACCAGCGACAACTGGTACGGAGACCTGGACCAGCGCCATCTGTACTTTGGCCTGACCGACGAGCTCATGGCAATCGCTCACTCCGATCACACGGCAAACTACCAAAAGGGCGACTACGCCTACCGCTCGACCGACCTGTCCAACAATTACTTTGCTCGAAATGGCAAAGCCGATGAATGGGCAGAGAAGTATGCCGATCGCATTCAGCAGCACCTGGATGCCAAAGAAGAGAGCTTTTCAATCGACGCCGACAACCAGTCCTTCCCGCCGAGTATCTCGGGGATTCAGAATGGGATTGTTGCTTATGCGATGAATCAGAGGGAGTGGAAGTCTGGTGGCGCAAAAGTTGAGCTTGCCGCAACATCGAACGTCACAATAATAGACGTCTATCATTGGGCCGTTAGTTATGAGTTTAAGGCTTCTCATCAACGGCCGGCTCATTCTGCGCCCCTCGCCGACGGCGACTACAGGCTCCTCTCGCCCGACGGGTCGCTCGGCGTCGGGGCCGGTCCGGCCGCCGCGGAGTCCGTCGCGCTCGAGCGCGCTCTCGTTCGAGCGCGACGCGGGGAGCGGCTCGTACACGATAACCGACAAGTCGAGCGGGAAGGCGCTCACGGCCCGCGCGCTCGAGCTCAACGGCCCGGTCACCATGGAGGAGCCCGACGGATCGGCCGCCCAGCAGTGGGACGTCACGGCCAACGGGGACGGCACCCTCAGGATCCAGCCGGCATCGGACCACTCGCTCACCGCGGACATGTGCGGCGCGTGGTCGTGGGGCAGCAGGATGCTGCTTTGGTCGTGCGGCCGGGGCGAGAACCAGAGGTTCGTCGCGGTGGCGGAAAAGAGATAATTCCTCTTCAAAAGGGAAAGAACAAAATCAAGCTTTCCGCACTTGCAAGCCCACCCCAAAACAATGTTAGCGTCGGATTATTTTAGCCAAATATAGTCGGCCGAGATTGACCAATCCCGGCCGACCCATTTTAGCCAACACGCCCGCATCTATGACTTTCCTATCGCATTCCTACATCCCCTCGGGCTGGATCCCCCTCACCTTCACCGCCTGGGGGACGGCCTCCACCGAGTAGGTGTCAAGCCCCCTGCCGCGGTAGCTCGGGCCCCGCATCACGAACACCGACGCCTTGTCGAACAGCCTGTCGAGGGCGCAGAGGAGCGTGTCGTCGCCCGTGAAGAACTCATCCCACCCGCTCGGGGCGATGTTACTCGTAAGGACCATCGCGTTCGGCCCCTCCTTCTCGTAGCGCCTGTCGACGACATCGAAGAACAGGTCGGTGCACGGCCTGTCGTAGACGCATCTTCCCACCTCGTCAACGATGAGGCACGACGGCTTGACGAGCGAGGAGACGACCCGCGAGGTGTTTCCCCGCTGGACGGCCTTCTGGAACCTGTCCCTGAGCTCGGTCGACTTTATGTAGTAGGTCTTGAGCCCCCGCATGCAGCACTCGCGCCCGTAGGCCTGCGCGAGGTGCGTCTTCCCTATGCCGCCGGGCCCGACGAAGGCGACGTTGCGGTGCGCGTAGAGGTCGGCCAGCGACGGGAGCTTGCCCAGCGCGGCCGCGTCCCGGCCCTGGATCCTGGAGAAGTCGAAACCCTCGAAGGTCTTGGGCTCGCGCCTGGGCAGCCTGCTCAGTCTCGGCAGCGTCTCGATGGAGGCGAGCCTCCTCTTCTCCGCAAGGTAGGAGAAGGTGGCTGCCACGGCGGCCATCTCCCCGTCGCCGAGGTCGAGGTCCGAGGCGAGGGCCGCGAGCTCCTCCGCCCCGACGGCGATCCCGAGCCTCGACGCGGCGTCGCTCGCGAGCTCGTAGGGGCTCGCCCCCGCGCCCGCCATCATTCGGCCCTCCCGAAGTCGAACCTCTCGAAACCGGGTTTCGTCCTGGGCGGGGCGATTTGCTCGACCACGGTCCCCACCGGCTGGGTCGGTAGCTCCTCGGGCTGCGCCGGCGATGTCTCCCACTGCCCCTCGCACCAGCTGTCGGCGCCGGCGCCGACGGCGTGGGCGACGAGCTCGCGGGAGAGGTCGTCGCTGTATATGTGCACCACGCGCCCCTCCCGGTTCACCCTGCACTCGCGGCGGACGTACCAGTAGGGCACGCCGTAGCGGTGCCCCTCGAAGCTCACGAAGCCGTCGAAGGAGATCTTCCGGCGCGGGCACAGGTACCGCTCGACCTCGGCCGTGACCTCGAGCGGCCTGGTGTTTGATGAGCACGCCGCCTCGTGCTCGCGCATCGGGACGCATGCCGCCGCGCGCCGCCAGCGGCCTCCCTGCTCGGCGCACCAGAGGGCGGCCTCCCGGTTGAGGGCGTCAAGGTCGGTGAAGGACCTTCCCGCGAGGAAGTTCCCCTTCACGAAGCGGACGAGTCTCTCCACCTTGCCCTTCGTATAGGGGTGGCGCGGCCTGCACAACCTGGTGCGGAAGCCGACGACGCCCATGAACTCGGCGTAGTCGGCCTGCCAGACAGGCCGGCCGTCGGCATCGCGGCGGACGACCACGCTCTTCATGTTGTCGGTGAGCACGGTCGCGGGCACGCCCAGCGCCGAGAACGCGTGCAACATCCCGATGAGGAGGTTCTCCTGGCGCGCGTTCGGGAAGAACTCGACGTGGGCGCTCCCGCAATGGTGGCAGACCATGGCGAAGCAGGCGATCCGCGCCCGCTCCCCGCCGGGGCGCTCGACCGCGACGAAGCCCCAGTCCATCTGGTAGGCCTCTCCGGGCGCCGTCCTGAAGCGCTGGCCGCGGCAGCCCTGCGGGGCCGCCTGCCGCCTCTTCGCGGGCACGAGGTCCCGGTGCGCAGCGATGTGTTGATGTTCACTAAGAAGTGGTCCGAGTGATCACTGGGAAATGAGCACCGTGAGCACGAAAAATTGAGCAGTTTAAGCAAGAGGGCCGCGCCCCGGGGACCGGGGGCGC
>NZ_JBQKHC010000020.1:0-36324 GCF_052118485.1 Collinsella sp. LCP21S3_C7
CTCGAAGAGCCCGATCGCCGCCTTCCTGGCCTCGATGTCGTGCTTCACCCTCAAGTCGACACGCATAAAAAGCCTCCCATTTCTCATGTCCAAGAAATGGGAGGCAGTTCAGTGCGCAGCGGGGGTTCTTTCATGTCCGAGGACGCGCCGGAAAGTAAGGTCGCCCTCGGGCCGAACATACAAGACAGCTTACGCGACGGTGTAAACCCAGTTGTGCTTATCCTCGACAGCACCAGACTGAATACCAGTCAAGGTCTCGCGAAGTTTCTTCATAACAGGGCCGATCTCGGTGCAGCCAGCCGGGAAGGTCACGGTCTCGTCGGCACCATAAACCTTGTTGTCAATCTCGCCGACCGGGGAGATAACAGCAGCGGTGCCGCACAGACCGCACTCGACAAAGGTGCCGGCCTTGACCTCGGCCCACTCGACGGGACGCTGATCAACGGTCATGCCCAGGTCCTGAGCGACCTGAACGAGCGAGCGACGGGTGATGGAGGGCAGGATCGAGTCGGTGTGCGACTGCGGAACGACGAGGGTGCCGTCCTCTTTCACGAACAGGACGTTGGCGCCACCGGTCTCCTCGACATAGGTGCGAGACTCGGAGTCAAGATACAGGTTCTCGGCATAGCCCTCGCGATGGGCCTCCATCGTGGGCTTAAGGGACATGGCGTAGTTCAGGCCGGCCTTGATGTTGCCGGTGCCATGCGGGGCTGCACGGTCATACTCGGAAACGCGCAGCTTAACGGGCTTAAGGCCGCCCTTAAAGTACGGACCGACCGGAGTCACGAGAATGCGGAACGTGTACTCAGGAGCAGGAGCCACGCCAATCACGTCACCAGAGCCAATCATAAACGGACGCACGTACAGGGTCGCACCGGAGCCGAAAGGCGGAACCCAGGCGGCGTTGGCAGAAACGACCTGCTTGACGGCCTCAACGAACTTGTCCTTGGGGAACGGCGGCATCTCGAGGCGCTGGGCAGAGTTATACATGCGCTCAGCGTTCATGTCGGGACGGAAGCAGACGATGCTGCCATCCTCGGCGGTGTAGGCCTTCAGGCCCTCAAAGACCTCCTGGCAGTAATGGAAGATGCCGCCGCACTCGGAGACATGCATGGTGTGGTCGGTGGTCAGGCCGCCCTCGTCCCACTCGCCATCCTTCCAATGAGCCTCGTAGCTGTAATCGGTCTTCATGTAGCCAAAGCCGAGGCTACCCCAATCGATATCCTTCTTCTCGACAGTCATATGTCGCTCCTTACATACACAGTTGCATACTCGCGAACCCGCACGCAAGGACCGAGGCCGACCGTGTCGCAACGTCGCACGCCCGGAGCGTAGAGCCGGACGGGACACGCGGGCAACATCGAAGCCGATGGCACGTCGATTCGCATGGACGAGATTGTACTCCCCGCGCGCGTCGGATAAAACGTTTTTCTTTAACTAAGTAAAGTATTTTCATTTGACCGAAGCAAAAGAGGCCCGCCACCGTAAGCGGTGACGGGCCTCTTTGACACTATTATTCGCGCCGGCTCGAGTTAGGCGTTCTATTTGCCCAGCTTAGCCTTAACCAGGCCGACTACAGTCGGGATGATCGACACGGCTACGATGCCAATGATCAGCAACTCAAAGTGCTCCTGCACAAAGGGGATGCCGCCAAAGAAGTAGCCCAGCAGTGTAAAGACCGTCGACCAGGTAATGCCGCCCAGCACGTTGTAGATGACAAAGTTGCGCCAGTGCATGCCGCCCATGCCGGCAATGAAGGGCACAAAGGTGCGGATAAACGGGAAGAAGCGGCCGAGGAAGATGGCCAGGTGACCCCACTTGTCCAAGAAGTCCTCGGACTTTTTGATACGCTCGGGCGTCATGGCCTTGACCTTGCCCGAAGCGATGATCTTTTTGCCAAAGAAGTGACCGATCATAAAGTTGCACTGGTCGCCCAGGATGGCAGCGGCCCATGCTACGGCCAGCAGGGCCACGATGTTAAAGCCACCGTTATGGGCAAAGAAGCCCGAAGCAAACAGCAGTGAATCGCCGGGAAGGAACGGGAAGAACACCACGCCTGTCTCAACGAAGATAATGAGGAACACGCAGCCGTAGGCCATAAGCGGGCCGGCGGCGATCCAGCTGGCAATCGCGGTGCGCGGGTCTTTGAGTAGCTCGGCGATAAAATTGATGAAACCCATGAAGTAAAACCTCTCAGTTGTGGGCGCGGATACGTCCAAGTTGACTAGTATACGGTTGCGGTGCCCCCTCGTGTGCAACCCCACAAAAGCATGACTCCATTACCAGCAAGTTTGCATAACTGACACCTGTCATGCAAAGCCGCCAAGATTATTCTTCCTAATCCCTAGCGAATCGCTATACTTTATTGAATCGCATTGCCATGGCGCTAAGGGAGGGCGGCCGGTGAGCTTTATCAATACCATTCGCGAGGACATCAAGACCGTCCAGGCACAGGACCCCGCCGCGCAAAACGGTCTGGTCATCTTCCTTTCCTATCCTGGCCTGCACGCCAAGTGGAACCACGTGCCCGAGCACTGGCTGTGGGAGCACGGTCATCGCTCGCTCGCCCGTGTGCTCTCGCAAATCACCCGCCACATCACCGGGGTCGAGATTCATCCCGCTGCACAGATCGGCAAGCATTTCTTTATCGACCACGCCATGGGCGTCGTCATCGGCGAAACCACCATCGTGGGCGACAACTGCGTGCTCTACCAGGGCGTCACGCTTGGCGGCACCGGCAACGAAACCGGTAAGCGCCACCCCACCCTGGGCAACAACGTCACCGTGGGCACGGGCGCCAAGGTGCTCGGCAACATTCGCATCGGCAACAACGTCAAAATCGGCGGCAACTCGGTTGTCGTCAAGGACGTGCCCGACAACTGTACCGTCGTGGGCGTACCGGGACGCATCATCAAGCGCAACGGCTGCCGCGTGTTCGAGGAGAGCTTCGACGCCAAGCAGCACCGCGAGTACATGCCTGACGATGCCGCCGAGCAGTCCGCCCTCAACCGTCAGGGCATCACCGAGAACGCCCGCCGCGTCAAAGAACTCGAGCGAGAGGTAGCCGAGCTCAAAGCCCTCGTTGCCAAACTTGTGGACGAACGCTAGACACGGACGGCCAATGACAACATTCACGCCAGCGCAAAGGCGCGCCAGGGAATCTATCCCCGGCGCGCCTTATTTCCGATGCGACAAGGGGGCCGTCCCCATGTCGCATTATGCGAACTGGCTCAGATAGAGGTCGGCGTAGGCGCCCTCGGCAGCCAGCAGCTCCTTATGCGTGCCCTGCTCGATAATGTTGCCGTGATCCATGGCCAAGATTAGGTCGGCGTCCACGATCGTCGACAGGCGATGCGCGATCACAAAACTCGTGCGCCCGCGCATAAGCGCGTCCATGGCGCGACCGATGGCGAGCTCGGTACGCGTGTCCACGCTCGACGTCGCCTCGTCCAGGATTAGAATCGCCGGGTTGTTGAGCAGCACGCGCGCAATGGTCAGCAGCTGGCGCTGCCCTTGGCTAATGCTCTCGGCATCGTTGGCCACCCGCGTGTCATAACCCTGCGGCATGGTGCGCACAAAGAAGTCGACCTGCGCGGCGCGCGCAGCCGCCACGATCTCGTCGCGCGTCGCCTCGGGACAGCCGTAAGCGATGTTTTCGGCAATCGTGCCATCGAATAGCCAGGCGTCCTGCAGCACCATGCCAAACTGCTGGCGCAGCTCGCCGCGGTCCATACAGCTCGTGTCCACGCCGTCGAGCGTAATGCGCCCGCCGTCAATCTCGTAGAAGCGCATGAGCAGGTTGATGAGCGTGGTCTTGCCCGCGCCCGTGGTTCCCACCACGGCGATCTTCTGGCCCGGCTCGGCGGTAAACGACACGTCACGCATAAGCGGCTTGTCGGGCGAATAACCAAAACGCACGTGCTCAAAGGAGACGCTGCCCTCAATGCGACCCGGCAGCCTGGCAGCCTCACCCGGCAGCGGATCGGCTTCCATCTCGGGCTCATCGAGCAGGTCGAACACGCGCTCCGCACTCGCCAGCGCGCTCTGCAGCGAGTTGAAAGTGAACGACAGCTGCGTCATGGGTTCGGACGCCCCGTAGATAAACTGGAAGAACGCCTGGAACACGCCGACGGTCATGTGGCCGGCGACCAGCATGCTGCAGCCCACCAGCGCGATCACGATCTGCGCCAAACGGCCGATAAAGCGAACCGCAGGGCCGACGGCATTGATCATAAAGTCGGCCTTGGTACTCACGCGCGCTAGCTCCCTCGAGGCCTCGTGCACCTCGGCAGAGCTCTGATGCTCGCGGTTGAATGCGCGAATCACCAAACGGCCTGAATAGCCTTCCTCGACCGCGCTCGTGATTTTGGACACCCACTCCTGACGCTCGCCCGTCACATCATGCGTACGGCGCGAAACCACCTTGGTCACCAGCAGCGATACCGCCGTAAAGCCCAAAAAGACCAACGTGAGCTTGACGCTATAGACAAACATCATGATGATGGCACCCGTCACGGTACCGATCGATACCAGCAGCTGCAGCAATCCGCGCTGCATACTCTCGGACATCTTGTCCAAGTCATTGGTAGCGCGGCTGACCACTTCGCCGGGGCGATGCGCATCAAAGTAGGCGAGCGGCAGGCGGCTGAGCTTCTGCGCGATGCGGTTGCGCAGACGCAAGTTGAGTCGCTCGGCGACGCTCGACATCAAAAAACTCTGCAGCGCATAGAACGATCCGGCGGCTGTCCAGATCAAAAAGTAGACAAAGATGGTCTTACCGCACTGATCCCAGGTGATGCTAAAGGTCGTTCCGCTGGCAAACGCCACCTGTATATGGCCCCACAGCTCGTCGATAACATGAGCGCTATATGCCGGCGCGGCGGTGTTAAAGATGACGTAGAACACAATGCTCGCGAATACAATATAGAAGCGCCAATGGTCGCCGGCGGCCTCGCTCCACAAGCGGCGCACCGTCGCCCAGGTATCCCGGGGCGTCTCGTCCTCTTCTTCGTCGTCCACGTCGCGCATACGCTCTGCCTCGGCACGGGCGCGCTCGTCCTCGGCACGCTCGTTTTCCTCGTACAGCGCCTGGCGACGAGCCTCGCGCTCGGCCGCGGCCCTGGCGGCGGCATCCTGCTCGGTCGACGCGGCAGCCGTTTCCTCGACCAGCCCCGCGGCAGCGTCGTCATCAACGCCGCCTTGCTTCTTGAGCTCCTCGGTCATGCTACTCACCTCCCTTCATCTGCGATTCCGCGATGGCGCGGTACACCTCGCAGGTTTCCATAAGTTCCTCGTGTGCGCCCAGGCCCACGACCTCGCCATCCTTGAGCACGACAATCTGGTCGGCATGCAAAATCGTCGAGATGCGCTGCGCGATGATGAGCACCGCGGCATCGCGCGTCTCGTCCTGCAGCGCATGGCGCAAGGCCGCATCGGTTTTAAAGTCCAGGGCCGAAAAACTGTCATCGAAGATATACAGATCGGCATGCTTCATGAGCGCACGGGCGATTGCCAGACGCTGGCGCTGGCCGCCCGAAAAGTTCGTACCGCCCTGGGCAACCGGAGTATCGAGCCCCTGCGGCTGATCGAGTACAAAGGTGCTCTGGGCAACCTGCAGCGCGTGAAGCATGCCCGCCTCGGTCGCGTCCTCGTTGCCAAAGCGCAGATTGCTTGCCACGGTGCCCGAAAACAGCCACGCCTTCTGCGGCACATAGGCGATGCGCCCGCGAATCTCATCTTGCGAAAGCTCGCGCAGATCGATGCCGTCCAGGCGAATGGCGCCCTTGGTGGCATCGTGGAAGCGCAGCAGAAGCTTTGCCACCGTCGACTTGCCCGAGCCCGTCGAGCCCACAATCGCGGTCGTCTGACCGCGACGACAGGCAAAGCTCAGGTCGCACAGGGTGTCCTCGTCGGCATCGTCAAAGCGAAACGACATGTGGTCGAACACGGCAACAGCATCCGCATCGTCCTCGGAGGCAGGCGTCCCGTCACCCAGCGTACGCTCGCCGTCCACGATGCTCGGCTCAATCTCCAACACCTGCTGCGCACGGTTCAGGCACGCGGCAGCACGCGGAAGCGTCAGCACCACCATCTGGGCCATCATCACAAAGAACAGGATCAGAATTGCATACTCCAGCACCGCCGAGATGCTCGCGATCTGCATGGCGTGGGCGCCCACCCGGTTACCGCCCACCCACAGCACCGCCACCTCGGCGATGTTCATCAAAAAGAAGCTGGAGCTGTCAAGGCCCACAAACAGGTGGTTGACCTTTATGGCGTTGGCGGCGTAGTCGCTAAACACCTCGTCCAGGCGCCGCTCCTCGTGATGCTCTTTATTAAAAGCACGAATAACGCGCACGCCCACAATATTCTCGCGCAGCACCACGTTCATGCGGTCGATAAAACCCTGCAATCGCATAAAAATCGGCGCCGCATTGGCAACCGTAAAGACCGCCGCAACCAGCACGATCGCAACCACGACGCCCAGAAGCATGCCCATGGCCGGATCGATGAGCCAAGCGAAGATGATGCCCGCCACCGCCAGGAACGGCACCGGCAGCACCAGCTGAATCGTCTGAAGGACAGCCTGTTGAATCACGTTGATGTCGTTGAGTGAGCGCGTGATCATCGATCCGGTGCCAAAGCGCTCAAAATCGCTGGCAGACAGCTCGAGTGATTTGTCGTAGACGGCATTGCGGATGTCGCAGGCCACGTTAGCCGCCAGACGCGCCGAAAGATAGCAGCCCAGCACCGTGCCGCCGCTAGCCATGCTCGTCGCGATAAACATGTATAGGCCGTTGCATAAGATGTAGTCGACATCGCCCGTGGTAATACCGGTGTTGACCATGTTCGCCAGCATCGTGGGAACCAACAGCGTACCGACGTTATCCACCAGCAGCGCCAGCAGCGTCACTGCGACAAGCCCTCGATAGGGCTTCAAAAACCTCATTAACAGTCGCACGACTCACCCTCACCTTGATTCTCGGCAGCGATATGCTGCTTAAAGACATCGCACTCATCGCCGAGCGCATGGGAAAATTTTTCGATGAGGCGCATGATTTCGCGCTGTTCCCAGGGCTCGAGCACTTCGAAAGCCTGTTGCTCGGCTTCTTGCGCCGGCAGCGCATATTGCTCGGCAAACCGCATGCCCGCTTCGGTCAAACGCACAACCTTGTTCTTACGGCTGCCTTCGGCAAACTCCAACGTTGCGAAGCCCCGCGCCGTCAAGGTTTTAATTGCCGAGTTGATGGTCTGCTTGCTGTAGAACCATTCGCTTGTCAGACGGCTTACGGCAATACTGCCGCCCGCCGTGCTGGTATCGACGAGCATCCAGTAAGCGCAGTCCGAAAGGCCGCAGGCGCGCGAGAACTCCGAATAGATATGGTCGAGTCCATTGAGCAACCGGTCGAAGTCGACCGGCGTAACCGCACTATTCATCTATCCCACCATTCGATTGTCCGATTTTTGACCAATTTTGTATCTCTAGATTAGTCCGAGTTTTGACTATCGTCAACAGGTTCTCCGCACATGCTTGCACTTTTATGGCCTATCGGCAGAAAAAGACCGCCGGCGCGGGGGCGGCGCCAGCGGTCACGTGAAAATCGGGTTTTATTGCCTGTTAAGCGGTAACAGCCTCGTAGACCGTAGCGCCCGAGAAGCTATCGTGCAGGCTTTTGCCGCAGATCCAAGGCAGCTCGACGACCTCGCAGACCGTGTTGACCAGCTCGGAGCAGTCAGTAAAGTGGCCCTTGTCGTTGAGGGCCTCGCAATCCTGAACACGCCAATAGCCATCGGTGTGCGTGATGTAGTACTCGTGATCGTCAATCGTCACAAAAGCGCGCGTCTTGGAACGCAGCAGCTTCAGAAATCCTTCGAAATCGGTCTCGACGACATCTCCAGCCTGGAACATGATAGTTACCTCCTGGCCCAGCGCACCACGGCGCGTTGATAAACGTTGGTACTCCTTTAGTAAAACCTTTATCAGAGGTTATGCGTTCGTCATTTAGGCAAGTGGTAAAAACCGCAGGGCAGACGGGATAAAACGTTTAACCATCCCATTGGTTTGTCACATTTTGAAGGTACTTTTATGCAAACCTACTTTCCCAATTGGAATCTATCCATTTGCCGGGCAATTGACCGTCTATCGTTGAGCCCGACGGGTATGAACAGGGCATCTGCAACGCCACCGCAAGGAGACACCATGGAGACTATCGAAGCGCTCATTCACCGCCGCAGCTGCCGCAAATACAGCGATCGTCCCGTCGAGGCCGAAAAGCTTGCACGTATTATCGAAGCCGGCCAATATGCACCGAGCGGCATGGGCCGCCAGCCGGTGACGTTTGTCGCCGTCACCGACCCCGCGACCGTCGAGCGTCTCTCACAGCTCAACGCCCAGGTCATGGGCAGCAACAGCGACCCCTTCTATGGCGCCAAGACCGTTGTGGTGGTGCTGGTTGACCGCAGCGTGCCCACACATCTGGAAGACGGCTCGCTCGCCATGGGTAACTTACTCAACGCCGCCTATGCACTGGGTGTCGATTCGTGCTGGATTCATCGCGCGCATGAGGTCTTTGACTCGCCCGAGGGCCTGGAACTGCTGGCCAGCTGGGGCCTGCCCGCCGACGGCAGCCTGCGCGGTGTCGGTAACTGCATTCTGGGCTATGCCGAGGACACGCTACCCGAGGCAAAGCCGCGCCGCGACAACGTGGTGTACGTTAGGTAATTAGTTCCGCCGTTCTACCGAACGGCGGACCTGCTGACGCTGCGCGAGCCGTATTCACGCCAATCTGACGTTCGATTTCGAGGGCGCGACCAGAAGGTCAGCGCCCTCTCATTTCACGTCACCTTGGCGCAAATGCGGCCCGCTCGCTGTTGGCGACTGACATCGAATGAGCTGCTGCTGGCATTCGACACTTGGGCAGCTAAAAGGCCCCGTCCCAAATTTGCTACCCCACTAGCAACTTATCTTGCCGATGGATTTGTCGTCGTTTCATTCGTTCGAGTCGCTTTGGCGCCATCGCCCTGTTCGCCTTCATCCTTTTGCGCGTCGGCGATGGTGGAGGCCGCCGCAACGATACCGCGCTGGGGCGCGACGCCCGTCTGGTCTTGTGCACCCTCAACAAGCTCCGTGCCAACATGTGCAAGTTCGGGCGATTTGAACATCGCGTCCAGGCTCGCACCGCCGCCGGCGTAGCCAAGCGCAGCGAGTGCGATGACAATCACTGCAACGACGACCGCAATCGGAACATAACGATGCCAACCAGCCGGATTGAGCCCGCTGCGGCGAGCCGCCCCGCGGCTAATGTAGCCAAGTGTGCCATCGTGCCTGAGCTTTGAGCCCACCACGCGCCTTCGTCCCCACAACGAGGACTCGGCCTGCATGGCCAAGCGGGCGCTTGCCGAAGGATAGCCATATTTAGTGCGCTTGAACGAGCCATCAAACCCCGAGGCGCTTTTGCCCCACGTCCGCGAAGTCGTACGTCGGCTGACCGGCGCCGCAGTTCGTTTCGCTTGGTTCGTTTTTGAAGTCTCCGCCATACTCCCCCGCACGCCGTAACACAGTCGAAACAATACTGCTTTGGACTGTATCACACGCGCCGCGCGCGGTCACGGCACCTTGCTCAGTGGTCGTTGTCCTTCAGCAGACGCCATAAGGTCGTGCGACTTATACCGAGTACCTCTGCCGCACGCGTCCGGTTGTCGTGAAGGTGCTGCAGGACCAACCGAGCGATATCGCGCTCGGTATCGGCCAGAGGGCGTAGGATATACAAATCGCTTTCGAGCGTTGGGGCACCAAAGGTCGCGGTCTTGATAACGTCCTCCTGGGCGAGCACCTCCTCCGCCACGGCACGCTCCACCGTACCCGCCCCTACTAATATATAGAGTCGTTCAGAGACTTCGCGCAGCTGCAAGTAATTTCGCGGCCAGCGGTACGCATCGAGCGTCTTTGCCGCGGCGGCGGACAGCCATGGGACACCCGTCTCAAACATATCTGCCAGATACTCCAGATAGCGCGCAACCTTTTCCGACGCGCCGCCCTGCTCGGCAATCGCCGGCGCCACACTCACTGCACAGGCCAGACGCTCGGTTACAAAAGCAGCCTGATCGCTTTCACCGCCGCCTGGCATGTCGTTTGCCGTCAATACCACATGGCAACGAGTTGCGAGCGCCGTGTCGATCATTGCGGACACGAGCTCGCGCAGGCGTTGGGGACCAACAGCATGCCAGCCGCCCATGCAAAGTGTCAGCCCCGTTTGGAATAGCGGCGATTCGGAACTTTTGAGCAGATGGCGCCAACCGCGATCCGCAAGCTCATCGAGCGCAACGGACACAAAGGGCTGGTCGGCATAGGGTCCATCCAGGTACAGGCGTTTTGCAATCTGATCCTGTCCCGCGCCCAGCTCGCCCTCGAGCATAAGGGGCACTCCGCGCGCATAGCTCTCCCGTACGGGGGCAGCGACCGCTGCCGCGTCTTCGACGATGCCGTACGCGCTCGATTCGTAGCGGGCCTCAACTTCGTCGGCGTTGAGCCACTCGATGCCCGCATGCGCCGCGGCGGCGCGCACCTCGCGGACCACGATGACCCAAAGGCCCCCGCCCTCTTTGTCGGTGGGGCGAACGGTCAGGCTCAGGCGCGTACCCGCACGCCCCATAACCAGACGCGCGCCGTCTCCTATGCGGTCGAGACGCTCAGCGACAAAAGCCGCCACATCCCGCTCAAGCGCCGCGTCATTCATGGTCGAGATCGCGACGTCCCCACGCGCATCGATTGCCAATGCCGAGGCCCCGGCAGCAGCTAGGGCATCGGTCAAGATGTTCAGCTTGGCATCGCTATCCATGATTTGCCCCTGTCCGCAGCGACGTGCAACCGCCGACGGTCGCACGACCGAGTGTTTCAAAATTGAACGATATTGCTCACCAAACACTATAGGGCAGAAAGCGCCGTCCTGCGAGTATAGGTGTTGCCCCGCATCGCCATCCTGGCGGGGCGATAAGAGCTCTTCGGGATCTATTAACCTGCGGACAAGCCATACCCGCAAGAGCTCCTATCGCTCCACCGCGAGGATGCGGCCACCGGCAACCAGCACGTAAATGGGCTACTTCTCTACCAGATTCCCAGCACGTGCTGCATTCCCAAACCCATGCACGCAATGCCAATCCAGCAGCAAAAGCCCAATGCGATGGGCTTGCCGCCTTTTTTGACCAGCTCGACGATATCGGTATTAAAGCCAATAGCCGCCATGGCCATCACGATAAAGAACTTCGACAGCTCCTTGATGGGCGCCGTAACGGATGCGGGAAGCTGAAACACTGTGGTGACCACACTCGCCAGCACAAAGAACAGCACAAACATGGGAAACGCGCGCTTAAGGGAGAACGTGCTTTTGGCATCGCCGCCGGCCTTGCGCGCCAGATGCATCTGCCAGCATGCGAGGACCAACGTGATGGGAATAATAGCCAGCGTCCTGGTGAGCTTGACTACCGTAGCGCTCTCGAGCACATTGGCGCCGGGATGCATACTGTCCCAGGCGCTCGCCGCAGCCGTTACAGACGAGGTGTCGTTGATAGCGGTACCGGCAAACAGGCCAAAGCCCTCGTTGGTCAGCCCAAGCGCGCCTCCAAGCGTTGGAAACACGAGTGCCGCGATAACGTTAAACAGGAAGATGACCGAAATAGCCTGGGCAATCTCGCGATCGTCGGCATCGATGACGGGCGCGGTCGCGGCGATGGCGGAACCGCCGCAAATCGACGAACCCACACCCACAAGCGTCGCGATCTTGCCCGGCACGTTCATAACGCGGCAGAGCACAAAGGCGATGACGAGCGAGGTCAAGATCGTAGCCACGATAATCGGTAACGACTGGGCGCCTTTGGACAGAATCTGCGAGAGGTTCATGCCAAAGCCAAGCAGGATAACCGCGTACTGTAAGACTTTTTTAGACGTATAGGTGACGCCGGCGGCGAGCTGTTCGCGACGATTCTTGGGAAAGACAAGCGCCAGAACCATGCCAAAGAGGATGGCAAATACCGGCCCACCGACCACCTCAATCTGTTTGCCGAGCAACGACGCAGGGATGGCGATGATCAGGCAGAACAAGACACCCTTCCAGCGCTCGCGTACGATATTTACCAGTTGCATATGGGATTCCTTCTTTCTATTTCACGTTTGCGACGGCTTATGATACGGCAACATCGAGCACAGTCATGCGCAAAAACAGACTAAGATGCCGCAATAGTTCTCGGGCAACAACCGAATTACCCAGCGCGGAGAGCTGATTCGCGGCATAATTAACAACTGACATATGAGTGTGATAGAACAGTTGCGAGGCACTATGGAAGAATCGATGCACGTCGGCGAGCAGGAAACGAGCCTACAGGACCAGTCCTACCACACCATTCGACGCAAAATAGTCTACCTGGACTACAAGCCGGGCGAAAAGTTGGGCGTCAAGCAGCTTTGTGACGACCTAGATATGGGGCGCACCCCTGTGCGCGAGGCACTGGTGCGTCTGGCGCAAGAGGGCCTAGTGCGCACCGTGCCCCAAAGCGGCACCTATGTCTCGCCCATCAACCTCACCCTTGCCGAGAGTGCCTGCTACATTCGCGAACACCTGGAAAAGCAGGTGATTGTGGAGTGCTGCGCCCGTGCCACCTCGGTAGGCATCGAGCAGCTCGACCGAGCCATCGCGCTACAGGAAAAAGCCATGGCCGAAGAGGACCGCATCGGCTTCTTTTTAAGCGACAACCTCATGCACCGCATGATCTTTAGCATTGCGTGCCGCAGCACCGTGTGGTCGTGGCTCGAGGCGACCAATGCCGACCTGGAGCGCTTCCGCTGGCTGCGCGCCGCTACGCAGGCGCTCGACAATCAGGAGATTGTTAACGAGCACAAGCAAATCCGCCGCGCCATCGCCGGTCGCGATCCTATCGAGGCAAGCTTTTTGGTCAGCAAGCACCTGCATATGATGTTCCGCAACCAGACCGAGGTCCTGGACCAATATCCCGAGTACTTCGAGACCAGCAAGCTCCGCTAACCTGTCAAAAAGGGACAGGTTTATTTTGGCAGGTTTTACCATGGCAAATGCAACAAGGCCCGGCTCCGCCGCAACGGAGCCGGGCCTTAGTTGTTAGGACGTAGGAACTCGATTACTCTACTGTGACACTCTTGGCCAGGTTGCGGGGCTGGTCAACGTCGCAACCGCGCAGGATGGCAACCTCGCGGGCGAGCAACTGCAGCGGAACGCTCGCCGTGATGGGGCTGAATACGTCGCGGACGGCCGGCACGCGAATGACGCAGTCGGCGATCTTGTTGATTTCCTCGTCGCCCTCGGTAGCAACGACGATGACCTTGGCGCCGCGCGCCTTGCACTCCATGAGGTTCGACACCGTCTTGTCGTATGTTGCGCTCTTGGTTGCAACCGCGATAACGGGGAAACCCGGGTCGATCAGCGCGATAGGGCCGTGCTTCATCTCGCCGGCAGCATATGCCTCGGCATGCAGGTAGCTGACCTCCTTGAGCTTGAGCGCGCCCTCGTAGGAAATGGCGGCGCCCATGCCGCGACCCACGAACAGCGCAGACTGCGCGTCCTTGCAGACAAGCGCGGCCTCGTGCACGGCCTCGGTCTGCGTATCCAGAATCCACTGGATCTGCTCGGCCGTATCGGAAAGCTCGCGGAACAGCATGCGCGCCTGCTTGGTGGTCAGACGGTACTTAACCTGCGCCAGCAGCAGGGCCAAAAGCGTAAGGCTCACGACCTGACCGATGAAGCTCTTGGTCGAGGCAACTGCAATCTCCTTGTTAGCCTTGGTGTAGATAACGCCGTCGCTCTCGCGCGCCACCGGGCTGCCCAGCACGTTGGTGATGCCAAAGACCTTGGCGCCCTTGATGCGCGCATCGCGAATGGCGGCAAGGGTGTCGGCCGTCTCGCCCGACTGGGACACGGCCACGACAAGCGTCGTCGGCGTGATGATGGGGTTGCGATAGCGGAACTCGCTTGCCGCCTCGACCTCGGTAGGAATACGAGCCCAACCCTCAATAAGGTTCTTGGCGATAAGTCCGGCATGGTAGCTGGTGCCGCAGGCAATCACATACACGCGGTCGATATCGTTGAGCTCCTCGAGCGAAAGGCCCAGCTCGTCGATATCGAGCTCACCGGCGGGGGTCATGCGGCCCACCAGGGTATCACGCACGACGCGAGGCTGCTCATGGATCTCCTTAAGCATAAAGTCGGGATAACCGCCCTTTTCGGCCATATCCAGGTCCCAGTCGATATGGGTAAGCTTGGGCTCAATCACGTTGCCAGCCTCGTCGGTATACTCGACGCCTGCGGGCGTAAGCTTGGCAAACTGACCGTCTTCGAGCACCACGACATCGCGGGTGGCATCGATAAGCGCGATCACGTCGGAGGCAACGTAGGAGCCGGTTTCGCCGACACCGACCACAATCGGGGAGTCCTTGCGGGCCACGGCAATCACGCCGGGCTCATCGGCAGAAACGGCGGCCAAACCATAGGCGCCCACCACGTGGGCGCAGGCCTCGCGCACAGAAGCCATCAGGTCGTGTGTCTCGGCATAGGCCTCTTCGATCAAGTGCGCAAAGACCTCGGTGTCGGTCTCGCTCTTAAAGTGATGGCCGCGGCCCTCCAGCTCCTCACGCAGCTCGGCGAAGTTCTCGATGATGCCGTTGTGGACGATGGCGATGCGACCGTCGCAGCTGGTGTGGGGATGGGCGTTGACAACGGAGGGCTTGCCGTGGGTAGCCCAGCGGGTGTGGCCGATGCCGCAGGTGGCGTCGCTGTCGACATTGGTAAGTTCGCTCTCCAGGCCCGCGACCTTGCCCACGCGGCGAATGACGTCGAGGTGAGCCGCCGTGCCCTCGCCCACCTCGAGTGCGACGCCCGAGGAGTCATAGCCGCGATATTCCATACGCTTAAGGCCCGTGACAAGGATGTTCTTTGCAATATCAGAGCCGGTGTAGCCGACAATTCCGCACATAGGATAAATCCCTTCGCTCGCGTGACTGCAAAACGTCCACGCACAAGGGGCGCTGAGACGTATAACGTTCGAGTATTGTACTCACGCGAGCGCAAGCTGATATACCAGAAGTGGTATCTCAACTTAGATACCACCTGATGCACACACGTTCAGCCGGTCCAAACCACCACAAAGGTGCCTGTCCCCTTCGTGGTGGTCGCGTTGGCAATAGCGTTTCCCCAGATAAAACCTGCCAAAATAAACCTGTCCCTAATTGGCAGGTTTTGACACCCTAGGGACGGGCGATGCTACAATCTAGCTTGTACTTGAAACGCATCAAAGGGGCCGCTATGGCAAAGGTAAAAATCAGCGACGTCGCACGCGAGGCAGGGGTCTCGCTGGGCACGGTATCCAACGCGCTCAACCATCCCGAAAAGCTGCGCCCCGAGACCCTCAAAATCATCAACGAGACCATCAATCGCCTTGGCTACCTGCCCAACCAAAGCGCCCGCCAGCTCGCAGGAGGCACCACCAAGTCCTTTGGCCTGGTCCTCCCCCGTCTCGACCACGGCTTCTCGCTCCAAATTGCCAGCGGTGCCCATAACGAGGCCCGCAAGCACGGTTACGACCTGCTTATCGCCAACGCCGATAACGACGATATTCTCGAAGACCATTACCTGCGCTACTTTATGGGCACGCAGATGTCCGGCGTCATGGTTCAGCCCATGGCATCCCCCGATTGGCACCCCGCCATTACCAAGATGCCCGTGCCGATTGTCCATCTGGACATCCACTGTTCCGAGCCCGGTTACTACGTGGCCGCCGACAACGAGGCACAGGGGCGCATTATCGCCGAGCTCGCCATTGCCCGCGGCGCACGCCATATCACCGTTGTGGGCAGAGCGGCATTTATGCAGCTCACCCTGCGCGTGCTTGGCATTCACAAGACCCTCGCCCTTCATCCCGATATCAAAATTGAGGTCATTGACGCCGGAGAATGGAATACCGCTGCCGACGGTTACGGCATCGGCGCCCAGATTGCCGAGCGCTCTGCTGACGAGCGTCCGGATTTTGTCATCGGCCTAACCGACGTATTGGCCTCGGGTGTTATCTCGGCGTTGATCGACAAAGGCATCTCCGTCCCCAAGCAAGTTCGCGTGGCCGGCTGCGACGGCAACCCGCTTGCATGGAGCGGGTCGGTCCCTCTCACCACAGTGGCACCGCCGGGTTACGAAATTGGCCGCAAGGGCGTGCAGCTGCTCGTGGAGCAAATCGAGAACAAGGCGCCGACAAAAACCAAACGCGTCCGTATCGGCTCCGCCGCACGCACCGTCACCGAGGTCACAGCCGCCGAGGACATCAACCGTCAGGAACTCGTGCGGCCGTTCCTCTTAGAGCGCGCCAGCACCCAGGCAAGCAGCCAAGCCGAAGCCACCGCCATCAACCTGGGCGCGTATCTATAGCACGTCGACCAGTATGCCAAAACGCAGCTTAAGCAAAAGAGGCCCGGCCATTGCCGGACCCCTTATGCTTAAGCGTAAATGTGGGCAATTGCCCGTTTCAACGCCGCAGCTGTCTAGCGCACGGCCTTGACCGCCGCCGTAAGGTCGAACAGCGTATCGAGCACGGCCACGCAGCCATCCACCACATTCTGCGGCAGCGGCACGATGTCGGGGACGGCAAAGACATGGCAGCCGGCCGTGATGCCAGAGACGCAGCCGTTGCGCGAATCCTCGACCACAGCGCATTCCTCGGGAGCAAAGCCCGCGCGCTCGCAAGCGAGCAGATACATCTCGGGGTCGGGCTTGCCGTGCACGACGTCCTCGCCGCAGGTCACCGTCTCAAACTTGTCAAAAAGACCGACCATCTTAAGGTTGCGCTCGGCCGTAGCGAGGCGCGACGACGTCGCTAGACCCACGTGATAGCCCGCAGCCAGCAGCTCGCCTATGCACTCGGCGGCGCCGGCCTTAAGCTCCAAATCGGTCTTGACCATCTCGTCGCGAATCTCCTTGTGGCGAACATAGATCGCCTCGGTGGTTTCATGGCTGCCGTAATGCTTATCAAGGATGTCCATGACATCGGGCAGTGTGCGGCCGATAAACTGATGGATCAGCGCATCATCAATCGCGACCCCCAGCTCGGCAGCGCCCGCCTTCCATGCCTTGATGCCCAAACGCTCGGTATCGACCAGCGTTCCGTCCATGTCAAAAATTACAGTCTTGATCATATCGGTCCCCTCACCGGATTGCATTACGGCCACTCTAGCTTACTTTACAAACTTGTATATAACGTATGTAGCATATTGCACTATCGTTACATAGGCAGAAGTCATATGACGAGCAGTCCGATAGGATTATAGTTTTCGACCGAGTACTCAATGGTAAGGATTGTTTTATGCTTTCAGACACTACCGCACCTGCAAAGGAGCTTCAGGACAAACTCGCAGCGCTCGAGCAGCTGCTATTGGCATACGGACGCGTCGCCATCGGCTTTTCCGGTGGCGTCGACAGCAGCTTTTTGGCCGCGGTCTGCGCCCGCATCATGCCTGCCAGCACGCTTCTCGTTCACCTCACCACGCCGCTCATCGGCACGCCCGAACAAACCTCGTTTGAGCGATCCGTTGACAGGCAAACCAATGAGGGACCGCATTTTAAGCTCCCCGTGCTCAATCTTTCGGTCGATCAGCTGCAGCTCCCCCAAGTAGCCTGCAACGACGCCAACCGTTGCTACCACTGCAAGCACGCCGGCTTTACCGCCATCGTCAACCACGCTAAGTCGCTCGGCTTTCCCATCGTCATCGATGGCAGCAATGCAAGCGATCGCGGTGATTACCGTCCCGGCATGCGCGCTGCCAAAGAACTCGGCGTACGCTCCCCTCTTATGGAGGTCGGCTTTACCAAGGACGAAGAGCGCGAGCTGTTGCGCGCATGGGGCTATCCCGTTTGGAGCCTGCCGGCGGGAGCCTGTCTTGCCACGCGCGTCCCCACAGGCGAGGAGCTTACGCACGAGAAGGTCGATTTAATCCGCGCCTGCGAGGACTACCTGCACGATCTTGGTCTGGCGCAGGTACGCGCGCGCTTGGTCGGCGGCTGCATGCATATCGAAGCCGTTCCCGCAGATGTCGCCAAGATTGCCGCCCTCGGCGGTGCTACCGTCAATGCCGAGGGCAAGACCCCGCTGCCCGCCGCCATCGAGTCCGCGCTGCGCGAGCTGGGCTGCGGCCACATCTCCCCCGAGGTCACCCCCTACATCCACGGCAACATGAATCAGTAACCTGCCAAAAAGGGACAGGTTTATTTTGGCAGGTTTTATCTGGGGAAACGCGAAGGGTGCCACGCCAAATCACCGTTGCGGACAGGGCGGCATTCATGCAGCTCGCCCTGCGCATACTTGGCATCCACAAGGCCCTCGCCCTGTATCCCGATATCAAAATTGAGATCATTGACGCCGGAGAGCGGAATGCCGCAGCCGACGGCCACGGCATCGGCGCCCAGATCGCCGAGCGCGCCGGCACCCAGGCAAGCGGCCACTCCGAAGCCACCGTCATCGATCTCGGCGCATACCTTTAGCGCACGGCCTTGACCGCCGCCGTCAGGTCGAACAGCGTATCGAGCACGGCCTCGCAGCCATCCACCACATTCTGCGGCAGCGGCACAATGTCGGGGACGGCAAAGACATGGCAGCCGGCCGTAATACCCGAGACGCAGCCGTTGCGCGAATCCTCGACCACAGCGCATTCCTCGGGGGCAAAGCCCGCGCGCTCGCAGGCAAGCAGATACATCTCGGGGTCGGGCTTGCCGTGCACGACGTCCTCGCCGCAGGTCACCGTCTCAAACTTGTCAAAGAGGCCGACCGTCTTAAGATTGCGCTCGGCCGCGACGCGGCGTGACGACGTCGCAAGGCCCACGTGATAGCCCGCAGCCAGCAGCTCGTCGAGGCACTCGGCGGCGCCGGCCTTAAGCTCCAGGTCGGTCTTGGCCATCTCGCTGTGTAGCTCAATGTTGCGGGCAAAAATCGCGTCGGCGGTTTCGCCCTTGCCGTAATGCGCCTCAAGGATGTCCTTAACATCGGCATTCGAACGGCCGATAAACTGATGGATTAACGCATCATCAATCGCGATCCCCAGCTCGGCCGCGCCCACCTTCCATGCCCTCATGTCCAAACGCTCGGTATCGATCAGCGTTCCATCCATGTCAAAAATAACAGCCTTGATCATATCGACCCCTTCATCGGCTTGCGTTACCGCAAATCTGCTGCGAGTTACAAGCTTGTATATAACGTATATATCATATTGTACCTTTGTTACATAGACAGGAGCTTTATGACGCAGCCTGCCAAAAAGGGACAGGTTTATTTTGGCAGGTTTTATCTGGGGAAACGCCGAATAGCCCCACATTCACAACCGCCGCAGCTCCATATGAGGCAAATGAATCCGTAGCGTTTGTCCCAAATCTTAAGTATTTGTTCGATAGAACGGCCCTCGGCGGCTCCTGCTAGACTGGTAGACTCCCAACCGTCCGTCCAGGAGTCACCATGTCGCGCAAGTCCGCCTATAAGCAAGCACTTTCTATCGGCACCGCTGTGGTGCTGGGGTTTGCGCTGTTTACGGGATCGCTCGACGGGGCGCCCAGACTGCTCTCGCCGCAAAGTGATGAGCAGGCGGCGGCTCTGGCCGAGAAGCAAGACGAGAGTCCCAGCCGCACCGACGACGAGGCAGACCTGGTTGCCCGACTCGAATCGGGAACGGCAAACTCCACAGACTCCCAAAACAGCCCGAACTCTAGCGACAAGCCACATTCCGCCGCACCCGACACCGGTGATGACGCTTCCGCGGACAGCGCCGCCACCCCCATCGACGAGGTCGAAAACCCCAATCTCGACCGCGCCCGCGGCGTATACCTCAGCAGCATTCCTGACTACGCGGGCAACCCCTATGTTGCCCTGCGAGCCGACAGCACGCACCCGTTGGGCACACCATCATTCACGCTCGATGAATACGAGCGCGCTACAGAAGAAGGTTGCTTTAAGAAGTTCTCCAAGCTCGACAGCCTGGGCCGCACCCGCAAAGCGCTCGCTTGCGTGGGCCCCGAATCGCTCGGTCAAGGCGAGCGCGGCGATATCTCGCGTATCCATCCCGCCGGATGGCGCCAGCAGCGCTACGACTTTATTCCGGGCCAGAGCCTCTACAACCGCTGTCACCTCATCGCCTGGTCGCTCTGCGGCGAAAACGCCAACCGCAAGAATCTCCTCACCGGCACGCGTTATCTCAACGAAACGGGTATGCTGCCATTTGAGGAGCAGATTCTCGGCTACATCCGCGAGACGGGCAACCATGTGCTCTACCGTGTCACGCCCATGTACAACGAAGAGGAACTCGTCTGCCGTGGCGTGCGTCTTGAGGCGCAATCGGTCGAGGACCACGGCAAGACCCTGTGCTTCCACGTGTACTGCTACAACCTGCAGCCGCATGTGCAGATCGACTACGCTACCGGCCGCAATCAGGCCTCGGGAGACTAGGGCCGGCCAAGCTGCCCCAAAACTTAAAATGAACCGTTTTCCTCCATCCCCCAGGGATCAAAAAGGGCCGCCCTGGATTGGCCAGAGCGGCCCTTGCATCGGCATGTATGTTACAGGCAACGCCCAACGCTACTTGGCACGGCCCTCCTCATAGCGCTCGACCAGCTTGGCCTGAACGTCATAAGGCACCTGCTCATAGCCCGCAGGCTTCATGGTAAAGTCGCCCGTGCCGCGCGTGATGGAGCGCAGACGCGTCGAGTAATCCGTCAGCTCGGCGAGAGGCGCCTGAGCGATGACCACGGTGTCTCCGCGCTCATCGGTCTCCATACCCGTCACGCGACCGCGCGAGGCCGAGATGTCGCCCATCACGGCGCCGGCGTAGCTCTCGGGAATAGTCACCGTGATTTCCTCGATGGGCTCCAGCACCACCGGGTCGGCGTCGGCGCATGCCTTGCGCAGGCCGATGCGAGCCGCCGCGCGGAACGCCATCTCGTTGGAGTCGACGCTGTGATACGACCCGTCGTACACAGCCACGCGAATGCCCGTAAGCGGGTAGCCGGCAATGATGCCGTCCTTCATGGTCTCCTGAACGCCCTTGTCCACGGCAGGGATCAGCGAGCGCGGAATGCGGCCGCCTACGACCTCGTCCACAAACTCATAGCCGTCGCTCGTACCGTCGGGCCCAATGAGCGGCTCTACGCGCAGCCAGCAGTCACCATACTGTCCGGCGCCGCCGGTCTGCTTCTTGTGGCGGCCCTGGGCAGTTGCCGTGCGGCGAATGGTCTCGCGATACGGGATGCGAATCGGCACGCTCTTGGCCGCGACCTTGGTACGGTCCTCAAGACGATTGAGCAGGACCGAAACCTGCGCCTCGCCCACCGCCGAAATGATGGTCTGGCCGGTCTCCTCGTCGCGGTCGATGCTCATGGTCGGATCGGCCTTGCATGCCTTCTCGATAAACGTGTAGAGCTTCTCTTCGTCGCCGCGATTCTCGGCCTCGATGGCGATGCGGTACTGCGAGTTGGGGAACTTAAACGCCGCAGCCTCGACCTTGCCGGTAATCGAGAGCGTATCGCCCGTCTCGGCCGCCAGCTTGGGTGCCACGATGATATCGCCGGCATAGGCGTGACCGACCTCGGTCATGTCGCGGCCGCACATCACATACAGGTGAGCCAGACGATCGCTCTTGCGGGTGCGCGCGTTGATCAGCTCAAGGCCCGGCTCAAGCGTGCCCGTCAGCACCTTGATGAAGCTGATGCGACCCTGCTGAGGATCGGCCAGGGTCTTAAACACAAACGCCACCGGGCGGTCATCATCGCTCGAAATCTTGAGCGAATCACCGTCGATGAGCGGCATCTCGCCGTAGTCCGTCGGCGCCGGGAAGTACGTGGCGATGTCGTCCATCAGCGTGTTGACGCCCTGCTCCTTAATGCAATCGCCCGCAAAGACCGGCACAAAGATGCGCTCGGCGATCGCCTTCGACAGCAGGCCTTCAAGCTCCTCCTGCGTCAGCGTCTCCTCGCCTTCCAAGTACTTCATCATCAGTTCGTCGTCAGCCTCGGACACCAGCTCGCACAGATGGTCATGGGCCTCCTCGGCCTGGGCACGATACTCCTCGGGAATCTCCGACTCAACGGCTTCGGCGCCGTTGCAATGGCGCGCCTTCATGCGCACCAGGTCAATGATACCGTCAAAGTCCTCGCCCTCGCCCCAGGGAAGGGTCACGGCGCCCAGGCGCGTGCCAAAGCGCTCCTGCAGCAGGTCCATCGTGGTCGCAAAGCTGGCCTCGGAGCGCGACAGGCGGTTTACGAACACCGCACGCGCCAGACGCAGGTCCTCGGCGGCATACCAGAGCTTAACCGTCGTAGGCTGCGGGCCGGCCTCGGCGTCGACCACAAACAGAGCCGTCTCGCAGACGCTCATCGCGGCAAAGGCGTCGCCGATAAAATCGGGGTAGCACGGGGCATCGAGCACATTGATGCGCGCACCCTTCCAGTCGATCGGCGCAATGGTCGTCGAGATGGAAAACGCACGCTTGACCTCTTCGGGGTCATAGTCGAGCGTGGGCTTGGTGCCGTCGTGGCCGCCCAGGCGGGCGGTCTTGCCGGAAAGGTGGAGCATGGCCTCGGCGAGTGAAGTCTTGCCCACCCCACCTTGGCCTACGAGCACCACGTTCCTTACATTACCGGTCTTGGGAGCACCCATGATGACCTCCTTGCAGGGCCGCGCGCAATGCGCGACGCCAACGGGGAGAGTTCGCGGTCGATGTCGTCCCGGGAGCAGCATGGTCGGCAGCCGATCCGGCTCACCCTCCAAATGTCCTATGCCACCACCCTACCCTCGCGGGCGACTGTCCATGCACACCTTTCGGCGCACGTATGAATACGGGCGGCGAGAGGAGGGGGCAAACGCCTGAGGCGGTTATTAAGCCCCATAGGCGCAAATAAAAATCGCCGCAGGCCATAAGACCTGCAGCGGTTTCGCCTCAATGTCTACTTGAGCCTATCCCTCGATACGGCTCAGGAACTCGCGTGTGCGCCGTTCGCGCGGATGACCGATAACCTGCTCGGCAGGACCCTCCTCGACAATGCGACCGCCGTCCATAAAGACCACGCGATCGGCAACATCGCGCGCAAACTGCATCGCATGGGTCACGATCACCATCGTCATATTCTGCGCGGCAAGGTCTTTAATGACACGCAGCACCTCGGCCGTTAGCTCGGGATCGAGTGCCGAGGTCGGCTCATCGAAGAACAAGATCTCTGGATCGAGCGCCAAGGCGCGCGCAATACTCACACGTTGCTGCTGACCGCCCGAAAGCTCGCATGGCACCTTGTTCTCGTTGCCCTTAAGCCCCATCTGCGCGATCAACTCACGCGCACGTGCTTCGACCTGCCCGCGCGGGCGCTTGAGCACGCGGATCGGAGCGTCGGTAATGTTTTTCATCACGGTATAATGCGGGAACAAATTGTAGTTCTGAAACACCAGGCCAAAGCGCGAGCGCGCCTGCTTGGGCACATCGCCTTTCGCATACACCGTACCCGATCCCGCATCCGTCGCAACGGCTAGATCACCAAACGAAAGCGAGCCGCCGTCAAGCGTCTCGAGCAGCGTGGCGCAGCGCAACAGCGTTGACTTACCGCCGCCCGAAGGTCCGATAATCGCCACGACCTCGCCGCGCTTTACCTCGAGCGAGATATCCTTGAGCACCTCATTGCCACCAAACGCCTTGCGCGCGCTCGTTATATTCATTACCGTTCCGGACACGGGAACCTCCATGTGTTTGAAAAGCACGACGGAACAGGCTAGTCGTGGTAGTAGTCAAGTCGCTTTTCGGCGGCGCCCAGCAGCATCTCGACCACAAAGTTAAAGACCCAGTAGATCAGTGCCGCAATCGCAAACGGCACCATGCTCACTTGAGAGGCAACCAGTGCCTTGGCCGTCGAGAACATCTCCCCCACGCCGATGGCAAACGCCAGCGACGTGTCCTTGACCAGCGTGATGATTTCGTTGCCCATCGCCGGCAAAATGCGCTTGGCGACCTGCGGCATCACAATGTACAAAAACGTCTGCAGGCGTGAGTAACCCAGCACCTCGGCGGCCTCATATTGACCACGCGGGATAGACTGCAAACCCGAGCGATAGATCTCGGCAAAGTAGCCGGCATAGTTGATGATGAATGCCACGACGCACGCTGTCCACTTGGAATCGGGCGTGAGCGAAATACCAAAGACGTAATACGGAGCAAAGTAGATGGCAAACATCTGCAGCATGAGCGGCGTACCGCGCATGACCGAAATGTAGATGCGCGCAATCCAACGCAGCGGCGCGATTTTGCTCATACGCATAAACGCCACGGGAATTCCCAAGGGAATCGAGCCCAACAGCGTGAGCACAAACAACTGCAAACTGACCAAGAAACCCTGGCCAAGCATCTGCATCATGACCTGAATAGACAACCCAAGCTCTCTTTCACAGCAACAGAACAGCAGGTGTTAATTGAAATAGGCACAGTGCCCAAGATTGCGAGCGACAAGCCCGACGAAGCGTACTTTGGTACGCGAGGAGGGTTGGAGCCGCAAGGTTGGGTGCTGTGGCTATTTCAAAACACAGTTGTCGAAGGATAGACCGTAGCTCGCATACTTGTCGCACAGGTCCTTGACTGTACCGTCCTCATAGAGCGCCTTGAGCGACTCGGTCACGGCGTCGGCCGACTTAGTATCACCCTTCTTAAAGCCAACGGCGTAGTGCTCGCTGGACAGCGGTTTTTCAAGTTGCGTATAGGCATCGGGCTTGGCGGCAAGCTGATACTGGGCGATCGAAAGGTCGCAAGCCACCGCATCGACCGCGCCGCTCTCGAGCTGCATAAAAGCCGTGTTGTACTCGCCGATGGTATCGAGCGTGGCAAACGTCGCCGCCAGATCCTTCTGGTCACCCTCTAGCACATCCTGTGCGGCAGAATCGGTCTGGGTAATCACGGTCTTGCCGGCAAGGTCGTCCCAACTCTTGATGCCCGCATCCTTCTTGACCACCAGCACCTGCTCATTGAGCATGTACGGCTCGGAGAACGTGTAGTCGTCCTCGCGGCCCTCCATGGTAAAGCCGTTCCAGATGCAGTTGATGGCGCCCGAGTTGAGCAGCGTATCCTTGGCGTCCCAGTCGATGGCCTCGTACTTGACCTCCCAGCCCTGCTTATCGGCAACTGCCTTGGCCAAATCGAGATCAAAGCCGGTGTACTCGCCATCGTCGCCCACAAAGCCATACGGAGGATAGGACTTGTCAAAGCCCACCACGAGCTTCTTAGACTCCACAGCGCCCTTGGCGTCCTTTGCCGCAGCAGAGCCGGCAGTGGAACCCTTGTCGGCACCACCGCCGCAGCCGACAAGACCAAGGCCAAGCACCGTGGCGAGCGAGCCGGCTAGACCAACAAACTGACGACGAGACATATCGGTATTCATGGTATTCCCCCTTGATGGCACTTTAGTTAAGTAAAGTGATTCATGTAACGCCCAGAATCATACACTTTACCTTGATAGAGTACAAGGGAGAAGTTGCCCGGCGCGGGCGGGGAGCGGCGCGTAATTAAGTTTCCTGCTCTACAGTCCTGCGCAAGACGGAAAGCACATTAAGTGCTTTCCTTTGCGTGCGGAACTCGCGATAAACTTAATTACGCGCCGCTCCCCGCCCGCGCCGGGCAAACGTCGTTGGACTTATCACTAACGTGAAGTGGACGCTTGTATATCGTCTGCTAGCTTGGCACGGTACAATGCTTTCAGATTTCAATTTATAAATTAGTGGGGTTACTTCATGGCAGAATCTCGTGCGGAGCGTAAGGCTCGTCGTGCTTTGATCGAGGCGGCTGAGGGGTCGGAGGAGAAAAAATCTTCTAAGAAATCCAAGTCGTCTCAGGACACGAAGGGTAAGTCGGCCAAGGGCAAGGCTAAGACCAAGCGTCCCAGCCCTCGTCGGAGCGAGGATAAGGCGCCTCAGACTCGTTCCAAGCGCTCGCATAATGAGTCGTCCCGGTCCGCTCATAAGGCCGTTGATCCCAAGTCGCCTTGTTCCATCATGAAAGCTTGCGGTGGATGCACGGCGCTCAACAGGCCTTATAAGAAGCAGCTGGCGACCAAGCAGGCTGCTATGGGTGAACTTTTTGCTGCTCTTTGCGAGCGTGAGGGCATAACCGTCGATCCCATTCGCGGTATGGACGTTACTCTGGGCGACCCGGGCAAATATCCTGCGCCGCGTGGTTTTCGCCATAAGGCCGCCACTCCCTTTGCCCCCGGCAAAGGGGGCGCTGTCCGCTGCGGCTTTTTTGAGCGCGGCACGCACAGAATCGTCGCTGTTCCCGAATGCCCCGTCGAGGCGCCGGGAGCCCGTCAGATTCTTAACGGCATTGCGCGTGAGGCCGAGCGCCTGCACATTCCCGCCTTTAACGAGGACAAGCATCTGGGCCTGCTTCGCTATGCCGTCGTTCGCTGCGGCTGGCGCACCGACCAGATCATGATCACCCTCGTTACCGCCCAGCGCGACCTGCCGCATGCGCAGGAATTCTTTGAGGCCATCGCCGCACTCGATCCGCGTATCGTCACCGTCGCCCAAAACATCAACGGACGCCCTGGCAACGCCATCCTGGGTGAGGAAACCCACATCGTGTATGGCGCTGAATGCATGCGCGACCAGCTACTCGTCTGCGAGTTCGATATCTCCCCCACCGCGTTCTACCAGACCAACCCGCAGCAGACCGAGCTGCTCTACCAGCTCGCTATCGACGGTATGGATCTGCACCAGGGCGATGTTCTCATGGATGCCTACTGCGGCAGCGGCACCATCGGTCTTTGCGCAGCTAAAGAAGCTCAGAACAAGGGCATCGGCATCATGTTACTTGGCGTGGAGCGCAACCCGGCGGGCATTGCCGACGCACGCCGCAACGCCGAGCTCAACGGTCTTACCCGCAGCGCCTGGTTTATGGCCGACGATGCCACCGACTACATCCTAGATGCCGCCGACAACAACGAGCGCATCGACGTCCTTTCCATCGATCCGCCGCGTGCCGGCTCTACCCCCGAGTTCCTCGAAGCCGCCTGCGCGCTTAGACCTCGCCGCATCACCTATATCAGCTGCAACCCTGTGACCCAAGAGCGTGACCTGCACCAGCTCCTCGACGGTGGCTATCGCCTGCTCAAGATCACGCCCGTCGACATGTTCCCCCATACCGACCACACCGAAACTGTAGCGGTCCTCGAGCGCCGCTAATCCACCGGTACAAGAAGGGGGCGACCCGTCTGGGCCGCCCCCTTACTTGGTTTATGAACTCCGCTACATCCTCTTGCGCAGGTCACACACGCCGGCTGCCGCCATCTCGCGCAGTAGCGTCTCGCGGTCGCGCGTCACGATCAAATCCAGCGGAAAGTGAATCTCGTCGAGCATCTTGCGCGCTTGGTCGAGCTTACCAATTGCCATACCAATGTGCGCATCGGTCGAGACGCCAATCCCCACGCCCAGCTCGGCGCACCGCTCGGCAATCTTGCGGCACACGTCCCAATGCTCGGCATCCGCGCCATGCTCAAGACTGTGATTGTTGATCTCGATGATCTTGTGCTTAGCCTTAGCAGCAAGCAACACCTCGTCGATATCGAACGGCACGCCCGAGCGACCCGTATGCCCCAGCATAAACACCTTGGGGTGCTCTAGAGCATTGATATACATCTCGGTCGTCTGGGCCAGCGTCGCGCCTTCAGCGAACTGCGGATTATGCACGCTTGCAACCAAATAATCCAAATTACGCGTAACCCGATCGAACAGCGAATGCTGACGGCTGTACGAATCGCCGGCAATATCGAGCGTGACAGGAGTGTCCTCGCCAAACAGGCTTCCGTCCAGCGAAACGATATCGGCCTCGGCGCCACGCAGCACCAACACGCCGCTCCAAATGCGCGGCCATATATCCTGGTTGATAAAGAACTGGTAACTGCGCAGGTCATTGGGGCAAGCCGTAACCATAGAGCTCAGATGGTCGGCAGATCCAAGCACCTGCAGGCCACGCTCTGCCGCCCAGTACACATTCTCCTCAATGGTCGAATATGCATGCGCAGAGAACATCGTATGGGTATGAATGTCACAGGAAAGCAGGTAGGGCATCAGGTCTCCTTATCCGGTATGGCCGTCGCGTATATTCATTGTACGCATAGCCTTCGATAGTCGTAAAACCGCTCCATCCCAAAGACACAACGTCCATGACAACGGGGTCCGGTTTAACACCAAACCCCGTTTCACGTAAAACATTGTAGGCAGAGCGCTCTGCTTTTAACGATACTCGTCCGCCAACTGTTTCCAAGCGGGTAGCGAATTGATAATCGTTTCGTAACTCACGCAATAACCCAAGCGGAACCAACCCGGCATGCCAAAGCTATCCGAAGGCACCGCGAGCAACTCGTACTTCATTGCACGCTCGCAAAAAGCGTTTGCGTCGGGCTCGAGCGCCTTCACCCACAGATAGAAAGCGCCGTCCGGCTCAACGTAGGTGTAGCCGTACTCCGCCAATGCGTCGGTGAGCGCCGTTCGGTTGCGAGCATAGGCTTCGACATCACTCGGCTCATCGATGCAATCGATAATCACGCGCTGGAAGAGCGCCGGTGCGCACACAAAACCCAGTGTACGGGCGGCACCGGCGACGGCCGGCATAAGGCGAGCAGCCTGCGGATTGGTGTTGGGAACCAAGATCCAGCCCACGCGCTCACCCGGCAGCGACAGCGACTTGGAATACGAATAGCACACGACGGTGTTCTCGTAGATCGAGGGTACCCAGGGCACCTCGGCACCGTACACGATCTCGCGGTACGGCTCATCCGAGATGAGCATAATCGGATTCTCGGGATCACGCTTGGCATTGACCTCGCGCAGAACATTGGCCAGTCGCGTCAGCGTGTCGCGCGTATATACGGCACCGGTCGGGTTGTTGGGCGAGTCGATAATGACGGCCGCCGTCTTATCAGTAATCGCCTTGAGCACGTTGCCCACACTCAACTGAAACGTGTCTTCATCGGCGGGTGCCTCGACACACGTACAGCCGGCCTTCTCAATCCACACGCGATACTCCGGAAAGTACGGGGCGATAACAATGACCTCGTCACCGGGATTGGTAACAGCGTTGAGCGTGCAGGTGAGCGAAGCCGCCGCACCCACGGTCATAAAGACATCTTTACCCTCATAGCTCGTGCCAAAACGACGGTTGAGCGACTCGGCCACAGCGACACGACATTGCGGCAGGCCTGGTGCGGGCGTGTATCCGTGCAGTTGGTCGCTCGGCAGCTCCAAGGCCTTTTTGATGGACTCCGCCACGGCAGCGGGCGCCGGAACACTCGGGTTGCCCAGCGAAAAATCGAATACGTTCTCCGCACCGATCTGTGCCTTGCGTTCAAGTCCATAGCTAAAGATCTCGCGGATGATAGAGCTTTCCGCGCCGCGAGCAAACATGGTTTCGTTGATCATCTGTTCCCCTTTCGCATAGGCGGTATTGTACGCTTTAGTCAAGCAAAGTACCGCAGCAATGTTAATTGGGGACAGACTTAAATGCGTGAAAACGCTCATTTAAGTCTGTCCCCAATCAACAGATGGCCCCATATCGCTCAAAAGAAAAAGCCTCCGCAGGTTTTCCCCGCGGAGGCTCTCGCGACAAAGACTACTCGTCGGCCTCGGTGTCGCCATCGGCCTTTTTTGTGTCAGCAGCCTCGACATCGTCAGCGCTATCGGATGCGACTTCGGCATCTTCCTGCATGGCCGCCTGCGCAAAAGCTGCGGCATCAGCTGCCAGCTCCTCCTCGCTCATACGAGGCGTGCGCTTTTTGGTCGGCACGCCGCCCGCCTTGGCGTTGCGCTCCTCCTTGGCTGCCAGAATGTCGCCCTCGCGCTCAAGGTAGGCATCCCAGTCGTTGTCGAGCAGGGCGTTCACGGCGTCGCCTTCGACGGTCTCGCGCTCAAGCAGCACCTTCGCCATCAGATCGAGCTGATCGCGACGGGCATCCAAAATCTCAACAGCACGGCGATGGGCCTCACGCATGATGCGCTGAACCTCGATATCGATGCGGCGCGCCGTCTCCTCGGAGTAATCCTGGTGATCGGCATAATCGCGACCAAGGAACACCTGATGCTGCGCCTCGCCAAACACTTGCGTGCCCAGCTCCTCGCTCATGCCCAAACGCGTAACCATCTCGCGCGCCATCTTGGTCGCGCGCTCCAGATCGTTGCTCGCGCCCGATGTAATGTCATCGCACATGAGCTCCTCGGCAACGCGACCGCCCAGGAACACGGCAAGCTCGTCGAGCATCTCGTTCTTGGTCTTGAGGAAGTGATCCTCCTGCGGAAGCTGCAGCGTATAGCCCAGAGCCTGACCGCGGCTGACAATCGAAATCTTGTGAACCGGATCGGAGTGCTCCAGGATGTGACCCACCAGAGCATGACCGCTCTCGTGGTAGGCAATCGTGGTGCGCTCGGCTTCGGTCATCACGCGCCCCTTGCGCTGCGGTCCTGCAATCACGCGCTCCATCGATTCTTCGACCTCGTCCATCGAGATCACGGAGCGATGACGGCGAGCGGCAAGCAGTGCGGACTCGTTGAGCAGGTTTGCCAGATCGGCACCGGTAAAGCCAACGGTCATCTGGGCGAGCTTCTCAAACTTAACGTCCTCATCCATTGGCTTGTTCTCGGCATGCACGCGCAAAATCTGCTCGCGCCCCTTCACATCCGGGCGGTCGACCGTAACCTGGCGGTCAAAACGACCGGGGCGCAGCAATGCCGGATCCAGAATATCGGGGCGGTTGGTCGCGGCGATCAGGATGACCGATTCGCTTTCCTCAAAACCGTCCATTTCGACCAGCAGCTGGTTGAGCGTCTGCTCTCGCTCGTCGTGACCGCCGCCCAGGCCGGCTCCGCGCTGACGTCCCACGGCATCGATCTCGTCAATGAAGATGATCGACGGAGCCTGAGACTTGGCCTCCTTAAAGAGGTCGCGCACGCGGCTGGCGCCGACGCCCACGAACATCTCGACAAAGTCAGAGCCCGAGATGCTAAAGAACGGGACACCGGCCTCTCCGGCAACGGCCTTGGCCAGTAGCGTCTTACCGGTACCCGGAGGGCCCACCAGCAAAACGCCGCGCGGGATCTTGGCACCCAGCTTGCGATAACGGTCCGGATCGCTCAAGAAATCGCGAATCTCTTCGAGCTCCTCAACAGCCTCGTCCACGCCGGCAACGTCTTCGAACTTGACCTTGGGACGCGTAGCCTCGTTGGTCTTGGCGTTGGTCTTGCCAAACTGCATGTTCCTATTATTGGCGCCCATCATCTGGCGCATAAAGTAGAACATGATGGCGATCAGGGCAATCGTCGGCAGTACGCTCATCGCCAAGTCGCCCCAAAAATCGGGGTCGTTGGTGTTGACGATGTACTTAGTGTCGGGATGCTCCGCCATGAGCTCGGCAAGCGAATCGGAGCCGACATAGGTCGAGGAAAAGCTCTTGAGCTCACTCGTGTCGCCCTTGTCCTTTTTCGCCTTCCAGTAATGACCCGTCACACTTCCGTCCTGAACCGTATAGGTCAGATCTTCGACGCGATCCTGCTTGATAGCGCTCACCATCTCGCTCGTCGCGAGCTTAACGGTATTGCTGGAGCTGGCAAAGCCGGAGCCCATATTAAAGAAGGCATAGCCCAGAAGTGCGCAAGCCAAAAGAAAATACAGCCAGCCCGTACGTGTGGGTTTCTTGCCTCCGGGCATCCCCGGAATCTTAGGGTCCCGGGGTGTCTGGGAATTGTAGTCGTTACGGTCGTCGGGCATCTTACGAATAAACCTCCGGTTTCAAAATGCCCAGATACGGAAGGTTACGATAGCGCTCGGCATAGTCGAGGCCGTAGCCCACCACAAAGGCATCGGGGCAATGGGTTCCAACATACTTGGGCCTAATGGCCGAGATGCGATCCTCAACGTCCTTCCACAGGAAGGCGGCGACCTCCAGAGAAGCGGGCTTGCGGCTCTCAAGGTTCTTCATCAGATACTTGAGCGTCAGGCCCGAGTCCAGAATGTCTTCAACGATCAGCACGTCACGACCGCGGATATCGATATCAAGGTCTTTGATGATACGCACGATGCCCGAGGACTTCACACCGTCGCCATAGCTCGAAACGGCCATGAAATCGATATTGGTCGGCAGCTCGATCTTGCGCATCAGGTCGCCCATAAAGACCACGGCGCCGCGCAAGACCGCAATCAGCACCAAATCCTTACCCGCGTAGTCGCGCGTAATCTCCTCGCCCAGGCGAGAGACGATACCGTCGATATCCTCCTGCGTAAACAGAACCTTCTCGATATCCGGATGTTGAGAAGCCATGACAACCCTTTCTTGTGCTTAATCGCCCACACACCGCCGTATGGACGCGAACTACACATTCTAGCAGCGCACGGGGTATATTTTCCAGCCCGTGCACCATCAGCGCGGGAATACCGTCAACGCCGCACAGAAAAACTGGTGCGAGGGGCTAATCCGTGTCAACCACGCGAAGCAGATAGGCCACACGCGTCGCCGCCGTGCACTTAAAGCGTTCGTCCGCGCGAACTCCGGCGACCCACACCACGACACCCCCCGGTGCCGTCCTTACCATGGGAACGCCGGTGCGCTCGGAAACGGGAATACGAGCCTCGCACAACAAGTCGGATACCTTCTTGCTTCGGCCACTCATGCCTAACGGGCACATCACGTCTCCCGGTGCGGGACCGTCCACCCACAGGCGCGCCAATCGCCCCTCGGCAGGAACCTCGCCGCGCGAGCCCGCCAAGATCCGCTCGCTATCGCTGTTGGCAAAACCCAGGGCGGCCGCGTCCACCAAAGCTGCCACTTCCCCAGCAGCCGCAAACTCACGGGCGCGGCGCACGATATCGCATCCCGGCTCAACGGCTATCGCTTCTGTGACCAGCATACGTCCCCCGCCCAACGACATACGGCCGGGTATGGTAATCCAGTCCGCAACCAAGCCCTCACGAGCCGCCGGCGCCTTAAACGCCAGCATGCCAAACTCAACACGTGCGTCAATCCCCGCCGGAAGCGTAACCGAACCCGCACCCTCGGCAACACAGGAGAGGACTCGCTCCACATGGCGCATCTCTGGGCGAGCGTCCGAATCGATGCGTTTAATCGCCAGTCGCACGATGCGCCGCGCGATTACCACCTCGGCCGCAGCAAGGCGTCTGGCATCAAGCACCAGCGCGCCCGCTGCCTCTTTGCGCAGGCAGCTTCGAAACGCCTGTGCCGACAACTGGGATAGAAACGCATCCTCATCACCCAAAATCTCACAGGCGGCGCCAATCGTCTTGCACACGCTCGCATTACGCTGCGCCAGCACTGGCATTACCCGGTGGCGAACGTAGTTTCGCAGATACGTGATATCTTCGTTGCTCTCGTCCTCGCGCCACGGCTGACCATGCACCTGCAGATAGCCCACAAGCTCGCCATGAGTTAGGTCGAGCAAGGGGCGTACCACAATATTCCTTCGGCGGGGAATGCTCGAGAGCCCAGCAGGGCCCGACCCCTTAATGGCGTTCATCAAAAATGTTTCCGCGCGGTCTGAAGAGGTATGGGCAGTACAGATGCGCGCCGCCGTTCTCGGCGTCCCCATCTTGGCACAAAGCTCACGAACATACCTTCGCGCCGCGGCATAACGCACCTCGCGCGCAGCCGCCTCGATATTGCCCGACTCCCCATCAAAATAGGCGTGCTCCACGCACAGCGGTAAGCCGTATTGTGCGCAGAGCTCGCGCACAAAGGCCTCGTCGCCGTCGGATGCCTTGCCTCGCAGGTGATGGTTTACATGAAGCACATGTAGGCGCTCGCGAGCAATGGGGGCAACGCCGCGTCCATCTTGGATATCCAGCTTTGATGTGCACGCCATAAGAAGCAGTGCCGTCGAGTCCGCACCGCCTGATACCATGAGCACCACAGGAGCAGCCTGCTGCCTCGTCCGGGTCTCATCGACTGCCCCGGGTACGGCATGGTGTCCGTAATGCTGTGATACCGTTGGCATTCGCTTCCTCCTCTATTCGTCAGCACTCATTGTATCCTTTGGAATCTTATGTCTCGCCTGCACCTTCATATCCTCGGCAGCGGCTCTAAAGGCAACTGCGCACTCATCGAGGGCCCGCAGGGGCTCATTATGGTCGATGACGGACTGTCCCGCCGCGAAACACTCAAACGCATGGCTGAGCTCGGCCTTTCGGCAGACGACGTGTCCGCCCTTGTTGTCACCCATGAGCACAGCGACCACATTAAGGGGCTTGAGGTGTGGTGTAAACATTGGAACGGACCGGTCTTTTCCAGCAGAGGCACGCTCGCATCAAAGGAAAGCCTCGCACATCTGTCTGTTGAGGAATTCGACCCAGGTGACGCCCTCTCTATTGCCGGGGTCCACATTCAAACGTATTCGACATCGCACGACGTCGTCAATCCTGTCGGCTACCGTTTTGATGCCCAGGGTGATTCGGTTGGCTTTGCCACCGACACCGGCGAGTTGTCGAAGCATGCCATCGATACGCTCAAGGACTGTCGCATTCTCGCGCTCGAAAGCAACCACGATGTAGCCATGCTGCGTCAAGGAGACTATCCTCGCTTTCTTCAGGAGCGCATCCTGTCTGCAAAAGGGCATCTCTCCAACGATCAGGCCGCCGATGCCGCACGCGCGCTGGTAACCGATCGCACCGAGCAGCTTATCGCGATGCACATTAGCCAAGACAACAATCGCCCAAGCCTTACCGTCAAAAGCTACGCAAGCTCACTTGGGGCAACACTCGACAACGAGCTTGGTAGCACCGCCACCCGCGTTGAGGGGCCACATAAACTCACAATACGTCCCGCCGGGCAATATCGGCCCATGACCATTCAGTAGGCTGTCTCAAATAGAAAAGGGGGCCGGGAATCGCTTCCCAGCCCCCTTAACTCAGGCACTGATGTTAATAGCCGATAACGTTAGTCGATGAAAATCTTCGTAACGTTCTTCTTCTCGACAATCTTAGGAACCGTAACGGTAAGGATGCCGTCAGCATACTTTGCAGAAAGTCCCTCGCTCGAAGCATCCTTCAGGTACACACCGCGCGTCGCGCTGTAAGAGCAAAACTCCTTCTGCAGGTAGTTCTTGTCCTTGTTCTCTTCGCTCTCCTCAACATTCACGCTAATGGAAAGACGACCCTCATTGAGCTCAACGTCGATGTCGTCCTTCGCGACGCCGGTCAAATAAGCCTTGACCTCGTAACCGTCGCCCTTGTCCTCAACATCAACGGGAAACGCCTTGGAGGCGATCGAGTTGTTTGCCAGATCGGTCATATCATCAAACAGATCGAACAACGAGCTAGCAGAGGGACGAACACCAAAAACCGAACGATAAGGAACCATGCTTGCCATGACTACCACTCCTTTAAGGGACTGCCGAGCCATCTTCTAGGTGGCAGGGACTTCTTTTGACGCTTTAATATATGCCCATCCATTTCTTATATATACATTTTGATATAAAGTTTTTTGAGTCTCTATCTATAAGCATATCTAAGTCTGTGTGACTAAGATTTAATGAGGTCAAGGTTCTTTGAACCGTGCCTTAAATACCAAATGTGCCCTAGCTAAACAAAGCTGGGGCTTACAATGAGCGTATACACAATATTAATGACAACCTAAGGGCATCATGGACGATCAAGCCTCCGACAATTCGTATGATCAGATGCAGAACGATAAATCAACCTATCCGCAGACCATACGCTACCATCGTCCCCATATTTCCCAAGAGCCTATTGACGATACAGAGCCTGAATATGTAACTCGCAATCGTTATCAAACCCTTGAAGAATCTCAATCAGGTCGCAAACATATGGGCGTCGCACCGAGCGAATCGGCGCATCTCAAAGATGCCCCCTTATCCAAAAACAGCGCATGCAACCAGGAGCAGGCCCAAACACCCGCTAAGCAACAACGAAGAGAGCCTCGCCCTAAGCAGACCCTAACGCATTCTGCCCGCTATTTAGAGACGCCGAAGCAAGGAAAATCGATATTTATATCGTCTAGCAGGCGACGCAAACAGCACCGGCTCCAAATCGCGCTCTTGATCATTGCCATCGCGGCAATCGCACTGGTCATTCGTTTTATTTTCTTCAAATAGAAAAGACAATTAAGCCGTAGGAGCTTTAAGTTTACAACGCTCAAATCAAAACCACCCCTAAAAGGGGTGGTTTGCTCTTAGGGTATAACCCTTGGATTTCCGGCACGCGTCTAAAGGCGCCGGCCCTCACGGGGTTCGGGCCGCACTGCAGAT